>DAOQTN010000001.1:0-28342 GCA_035340555.1 Anaerolineaceae bacterium
TGTCCGAATTTTCACGCATGCCACGCTATGATATTCGCAATGATGGCGCGGGGCCATATGCCATCTTCTATTGCGATATCTGCGGACGCGAATTTCGCAGTCAGCCGGACGTTGTGGGGACGATTTCATCCGACATTGGACGTCAGGCCGCCGGTGGTTTACTGCGCAAGATCCCACTGGTGGGGAATGCGGTGGCAAACAAGGTCACCGGAGAGGATCCTCGTTACAACTACAATCTGACACCTGCCCAACTGGAAAGCGCCTGGAAACAGGTGCAGCAGCATTTTCGCCAGTGCCCAACCTGCACCCGGATTGTCTGCCTGTCAGATTTCGATACCCAATCGGGTTTTTGCCAGGAAGACAGCCCGCGCACCGACCAGATTGCGGAAGCGCGCGGCCAGCAGGCCGGGGCGGTGTTGAAAGGTTTTGCCACTGCACTGGGACTGGATCGCGTGGCCAGCCAGGTATCAAACGCGGCCGATGCTGCCCAGCGCGCGGCGACAGCCATGGCACGTTGTCCCCAAGATGGCACTCTGGCTACCCCCGGCACCAAATTCTGTCCAGAATGCGGCACTCCTATGACGCAACCGGCTGCGGCTGCTTGCCCCAAGTGCGGCGCCGATGTACATGGGGCCAAGTTTTGCCCTGAATGCGGCACCAAAATCGAATCCACGCCGCGCCCGGCAAACTGCCCGCAATGTGGTGCGGCCACAGAAGGGGGCAAATTCTGTCCAGAGTGCGGCACCAAGCTGGGATAGCCGGCTGATCATTGGACGCCAAAGAGCAGCCTGCCGGCATAAGACCGCGCGCTTACAGGGATTTCGTAGCAGTAGGTTATACGCATCGGCTTAGAATCGTTCCTGTTACCTTCCGGGGTATCTGATCGTTGCAGGGTGGGGTTGATGAAATCGCCAAACCCCGCAGAAGCCTTCTGGTGGTCTTACAGATGCCTTCGTACTGCTTCGAAATCCCTTACAAGGCTGCTTTTTGGTTTCCACCATAATGGATGTAAAATTATTCCAAATAATTGGAAGGGCATCTGTCTGCCCCGGCCCGATCCGGCAGGCGAAATTTAAACGCCAAAATCCATCCGGGATCACTGATGTATAATTGATGTCAGTTGTGTGACCCTGTGGGGATGGCGCGTTTCGCCCAAAACTTCCGTGGGGAACTGGTCAACTCCGCTTGGAAAAGCACTCTTGAAACAGGGTAAGACAATTCCCCCCAAACTAAATTTTGTGGCTTACAAAGTCCCAGCGTCTTCAAGCTTTCCCAAATCCTTTTAGGAGATTAGCACCATGACCACAGTTCCCATCATCCGGCCCTGCCAAGTGAACGATCTGCCTGTTGTGATGGAATTGCTGCACCAGTTGGAAGAAGTTGCCCCAGCTCAGTCCGATTTGAAGCTGGTGCGATTACGTGATTTATTTACTGAAATGAAAGAACGTCCCGAAATCTATCTTAACCTGGTTTGCGAGATTGATGGACAGGTGGTTGGATTTCTATCCATGATTTTTTACCGTACCTTCTTTCACCGGGGCGGCACCGCTTTAGTCAATGAGTTGATTGTTGACCAGCAGCGCCGTGGGGCGGGATTGGGACAACTCCTGATGCAAACTGCCATCACCGAGGCGCTGGCTCGGGACATGGACGAGATCGAAGTTGGCACGGAGGAAGATAATACCGCCGCCCAGGCGTTTTACGCCCAAGCGGGTCTAAACGAACGCTATGTGCTGCTGGGGATGGAATTTGAAACCGAGGAATAGAACCGTCTAGCGGGTTTCGGTCACTTTCCGGATGGTACGAGGCTGCTCCGTGTCATAACCCTTGGCACGGGTCAGATGATAAGCAAACAGTTGCCCGGCTGGAATGCTGACAATGGGGGTGAGGGCTTCAGGTGCAGCTGCCGGGATGCGAAATGCAGATTTTCCCATTTGGAGAGCGGATTCATCGTTGGAAATGATGACCAGTTCCGCCAGCAGATCGTCTTTAAGATGATGCAACAGTTCCATCTGGGGGGCAAAAACCTGCCCGGCAGGGGCAATGGCCATCACAGGAAAGCCACGCTCAACCATGGCTATGGGTCCGTGCAAAAAGTCAGCCGAAGAGTATGGCTCGGCGGAAACATACGTCAGCTCTTTCAGCTTGAGAGCCCATTCAAAGGCAGTCGCATAATTGAAGCCGCGCCCGAGTACCACACACTGCTGCATATAACGGTAGCGTTCTGCAGCTGCAGAAATCTGATCGTCCTGCTGCAGGGTTTGTGTCACCCAGGCCGGTACCTGGTTCAGGTCATCCCAGGCGGACTCATCTTCGGCAAAGGCTGCTGAAAGCATCGCCAGGGCCAATAATTCTGCCGTGTAGGTTTTGGTTGCCGCCACAGCCCGCTCAGAGCCGGCACGAATCTCCAAAACATAATCCGCGGTTTTGGCCAGCGGCGAATCAGGGCAATTTGTAATCGCCAGCGTGGGGCAGCCCTGACGGTGGCCATCTTCCAGGACACCCACGATATCAGGGGATTGGCCGGATTGTGAGATCCCCAGCACCAGCGCACGGCTGAGGCGCGGGGGTTGATGGTAGAACGTAAACAACGAGGGGGTTGCCAGTGCCACGGGCAGGTGATTGGCCGCGCCCCCGAGATAATTGGCATAACGTCCGGCATTATCCGAGGTTCCCCGAGCAGCCAAAAAAACATAATCCGTCTCGCGGTGACGCAGATCACGGGCAATGGCCTGTACCGTGTCACGCTGAGTGATCAACAGGCGGGTCAATACTTCAGGTTGTTCAAAAATTTCCGTATAGAGGCTCATTGGGTGGCAACTTTCTATTGAAGCAAACGAGAAATGCGGACAGCGACATCAGTTTGAAAGCGTTGGATGGCATCCTGGATAAATTTGCCTGGATCAAGCAAGGGATCTGCAATCAAGGGGGTGAGATCCATGGCAAAGGCGAGCCCGGTTGCCGTATCCACCCCGTGGGATGCAAAATAGGTGGCATTGGCGCGGCGGCGGGCCAGGGTGGATAGATCATAGCGCTTGCCACCGCTGATTTGTGAATCAAAGACTCCCAGCAGGGCTGATTGAAGGTTTTCCTGGTCGGAAAGATTAAAAGCCATCTTTTCTTCATCCAGCATCCAATCCAGACCGCGCCACACCTCACAGCCATAGACCTGTAGCGGACGCTCGGCAAGTGGAAGCCGACGCAGTGCGGCAATCGCTTTGAGAGCGACGCCCACATGGGTATCATGCTTGTCTGCGAGGTTATGAGTGTAAACCACCTGTGGCTGACAGGTCCGCAGCAGGAGCGCCAAATCGTCCACCGGGCGGTCATCATTGCCGGATTTCACCGCAGAAGAGGGGTAATCCAGGATAACTTGGGCGGCATATTCACCTACATAAGCCGCTTTGCGCTGCTCTTTGAAGCGCACCGCACGCATTTCTTCATTATCGTATTGTGCGTAAAGACCGGCGCGCGGAGAGCCACGGCCATCTGTGACAACAACGCCGGTAAACCAGCGGTCGGCGCGCTGGAAGCATTCCAGAATAGGTGCCGCAGCCATGATCTCAATATCATCCTGATGGGCGGCTATGGCCAGATGGGTTGTGCGCGCCAATGCAGCATTGGTTGGCTGGCCATCGGGAATATAAAGATCAGCAGTATCCAAATGAAATTGCATGCTAGACTCCTAGGATTGGATTTCCGGCAGACTGGCCGCGGCAATGGACTGCCCCACGCGGCGGCTCTTCTCATCGGGCAACTGAATTTGGAAAGCTCCATCAAGATCCGGAAATTCAGTTGCCAAGACTTGCCGGGCTGTCTGGAGAATGATCTCGCCCCCACTGCCAGAGGTGCACCGGCCCAAGATCAGCACATGGCGCATTGTGTAAAAATCAGCATAGTGGGCCAGGGCATATCCCAAATAGACTCCCATGCTTTGCCAGATCTGCCGGGCACCGGAGTGCCCAGACTCAAGCAATGCCTGAACAGCCTGGAGTTTCTCGGCATCAGTTATCCCGCTGGGAATACAGATACCAGCCTGCGGTGCAAGTCGGAAGACGCATTGCTGTGAGAAATACTGCGAACCGCAGCCTGAATCACCGGACCATTCCTCGGCCGGGGCATTGGGGGCATAATCCACTGGGGCAAAAGAAAGTTCATTCAACCAGCCCAGAATGTGCCCATCAGCATTCACATAACCGGCTGCTTCGCTTGAGCCCATTGCAATTCCCAGGATGCCGTTTTCCTCCAGCGACATTGCCCCCGCCAGGGCGGTCACATCACCATCGTTGATCACCTGAATTGGCACCCCAACTTCATCCGAGAGACGTACAAACAGGGTGCGGATCTGATCATACTGTTCAGGTGGCACGGCACGGAAAAGCGAAGCCACCATTGGCCGATTATCGATATAAATACCCGCTGAACTGCCGCCAATGGCATCCACCCGAGGCAGACGCGCTGCTGCCGACTGGATGGCCGCCAGCACTTCGTGATAATGATAAGCTGGATCCGCATGGATCTTGGGTTCCCAGATGACTTCTTCACTATAAATCACCCGACCTTCCTGCACGGCGCTGACTTTGCGATCTGAAGCGCCCAAGTCAAAACCAATGCGACAGCCGTTCAGGTGACGGCCAATGGCTCGCCCTTGCTCGCTTGCCGGCGGAACTTCATCTGGATTGACAGCCACCACTTCGAATGGACGCTGATAGACCTGGTTGCCCATGAAATCCGCGTCAAAATGGCGCGGGCCGCGGAGGGCATATATGGCGGACAGCTGGACTGCCAATTCAGCTGGTCCGCCGACATACAAGCGGAACCCACCCCGCTGCCAGAGCAGGAATTTCACCAGACGCTCAATATAAGGCAGGTTTTCCTGTGCATCGGGGTGTTCGGCGGAGAAGATGCTGGTTGCATATCGCGATATGCGCCCATCCTCACGCTCCAAACCCAACACCACCGGCAGACCCGCTGCGCCAACGCGGCGGCGGAAATGCCGGTTGGCCAGGCTGGCCGGACGAAAACCAGGATCCAGGGGGGGAAAAATGGCGGGAGAAACAAGGGATAATGAAGCCATGCAAAGCAATCCTTAAGTGGTCTCAACTCCATGGATTGTACTTCAAATTGAGCGTGAAGGGCAATTGAGTCTGGAGAGGCCAGTGTTCCCGGCAGCCACGATATGCAAGTTGAGAGCCTGTGACTGGAGCCAGAACCTTCGGCAAAACCAGCTTCCCGCGTTTGTAGCTGCAGGAAACCTGAACGTTAATCTCACTGTAATTCTTAGGCCGCCGGTTTGGTTCCGGGGTGCATTATTGCAGTAAACCATCTTCCTGTGTAAATCATCCCAAAGGAGACCATTCCGCAGCTTCAGGCTCAATCTTTATGCGCTTGCTCCAACAATAAAGAGGGGGGATGAGAAGGACCTGATGATTACCGCCGATCGGCTTTACAAGTTCATCGATCCGGTTCGTTCGGCGATCAGATCTTCACCGTTTTGCCGGAACGCCAGGGCGGTGATGCATCCGTTCTCGCGCTGGAATTGCAAGGAAGCATTAAGTTGGGAGAGATAAAAACGATCCACATCGCGCGGACATAATACCAATGTCGGCTGACCGGGAATGTCCAGCGTCAGACCGGTGTCGCTGTGGCGAATCTGAAAATGCCAGCCACCAGCAGTGTAATCGCCCACAAACTCAAGCAATGCAGAGCTGGCCGGAGGGGCGGCCATGGGGAGGAAGGGCACATCCACAAAGCTGTCCCAGCCAAATTCCAAGGCTACATTATTAATCCATTCGTCGGTCAGGGCGTCACCGCTGTCAGAATTGGTCATGACGATCGCGGCCTGACCACGGCCTTTGCGGACAATTATCTGATTGCGATACCCCTCATTTGAACCGCCATGGCCATAATAAAGATCATCCGGCTCTCCAGTCAGGAAAAAGCCCAGCCCTTCGTCTCCGTCCAGACCAAGGCCGCGGAGTGCGATCTGTGGCGTGAGCATTTCGATCAATAGATCAGGGTGAATCAAACGTCCAATTTCGCCACGTAGCGTGGCTTCCAGCAAGACAATCAGACGGGCAAGGTCGGTGGGTGTGGTCCAAAGACCCGCAGCCGCGCTTTCAGGATAACGATGCCAGTTGCCGCTCAAAGGATCACCATTATTGCGGTGACCGACAGCTGCGCGGGCATGCCAATCAACAGGCAGTGGATCCAGGTAGGTTGAGTGCATCATCCCGGCGGGTTCAAGGACACGTTGCCAGGCGGCCTGCCAGAAGGGTTGCCCGGTGAGATCCTCAATCAGCTGTTGTACAATCATATACCCACCCCCCGAATAGCGAAAATGTAAGCCAGGGAGTGTATCCACTTGAATGGCCGGAGAATTGACGGGAGGTTCGCCATTTAAAATCTGCCGCAGGCTGGGAACCGTCGCGCGCTCAGGGTACCCCAAAAAGCCGTGCACGGTGACGCCGCCGGAGTGCGACAGCAGTTGACGCAAGGTAACCCGGGGCTGCCAGCCGGCTTTGGCCGGAATTCGCCAGGAGATCAGGAAATCCTGCACATTGGCATCAAGCGTCAATCTGCCTTCGGCCACCAGACTGAGGGCAGTGAGTGCAGCAATAGGTTTACTGATGGAAGCCGCCTGGAAACAGGTCTCCGGTGTGATCAGATCGGGATCGCCCTGACATCGGACACCATAGGCCCCAGCCCAAATGATCTCACCCCCTTCGATTATTGCCATGCTGGCGCCGGGAATATGCTGCGCTGCCAAGCGTTCGGTCAGCGGCAGTTCCTGCCAGCCATCGGCATAGAAAGGATGAAAGACTCGAAAATGCTGCTCAATTCGATCCAGCGAGGTCTGGTGATTATGGAACATGACTAAACTCCTTTCAAACGGATTTAGAGATTATAAACCGGATAATTGGTGTTTCGCAGTCAATCTCCCAATTTTTGGGGGTTTTGAGACCGTCAACCATCTGAGGGCTCGGACATCCCAAGATTCCAACTTTCTGGTTTTCGGGTTGGGTGGCTTTCTGGCTTTAGGGATCCAGGGTTTTCCGGTTGTCCGGTTTTCGGGGATTCAAGGTTTTGGGCTTTCGGGGTTCAGGGCCTGATGGGTTTGGGTTTATTATTTGGTTATTCTTGACTTTCAATGCCCGCCCTGATAGGATTGACGCGATTTCCCATCTGCAGGAGACTATAATTGAGCCCGAATCCGCCCACAGCTGTTCCTTTTGAATCACAGCCGCCCCAGGTAATGAAGCGAAATTTTTTCCTGGGCGCCATTAATGGTGTTTTATTCGTATTTGCCGAGACCTTGTTTGATCCCACGTTGGTGGTTACATCGTTGGCAAATCAGTTGGGGGCTTCGGCGTTCATTCTGGGATTGTTTGGCCCCATCAGCAGTGCCGGATGGTATCTGCCACCGTTCTTTGTGTCCGGTTATGTGCAGAGCCGCCCATTGAAAATTGCGGTCTATCGGGGCATGTCCTTCATTCGCATCGCCTGTTGGATTTTACTGGCGGCAGTGGTTAATCTGGTGCGTGATCCGGCTTGGATTTTAATTTCCTTGATTGCCGCCTACAGCATTGCTTCACTGGCCTCGGGAATTGGCGGGTTGCCGTTTTTGGAAGTGGTGAGCAAGACTGTCCCGCCCGCCCGCCGCGGCGAATTGTTTGCTTGGCGGCTGGGACTGGGGGGGCTGTTGGGCATCACCGCCAGCGGCCTGGTTCGCTGGCTGCTTGATCCAGCCACCCCGATCGCATTCCCCAGCAACTACGGTCTGCTGGCCATTGGATTCTGCTTGTTTGCGTCAGTCTCCTTGATGCTGTTCAACCAAATCAAGGAAATGCCGGATGCCAATCCCAGACCCTCCCGGCCATTTCAACAGCAATTGCGCATTGCCGTGGGAATTGTGCGTTCCAGTCCAAACTACCGGCGACATCTGCTGACCCAGGCCCTGCTGTTTATCGGTGTGGCAGCGGTCCCCTTTTATACTGTTTTTGTCAACCGGGAGCTGGATGCACCGCTCCAATGGGTGGGCGTTTACCTGGCAGTCCAAATGGTGGCCAATTTACTGGCAAACCTGTTGTTTGGCTGGTTATCACGACGAGTGGGGAACCAAAAGGTGCTGACAATTGGCGCAGCAGCCGGAGTGTTGGGTGGGGCCATCATGGTCGGGGTGGTTTTGCTGGCCAAGCCGCTGGCCATCGCGGGACTCACTGCCGCCTGGTTGCTGACCCCCGTATTTGCAATGGTCGGCATCCGGGTGGCGGCAGTGGGCGTGGCTTCCCCCAGCCTGATGCTCAATATTGTTCCAGTCGAAGAGCGGTCGTTGATGATTGGATTTACCCAGACCGTGGGAGGGCTGGTTGTGCTTTTGACCATGACCAGTGGACTGATTGTTGGTGCAGTCGGATACCCGACCCTGATGGTTATTTCATTAGCTGCCTATATTGGGGCCATGTTTCTGGCAACACAGATTCGCGAACATCCTGATCTTTAATTGCCCGCTCTCATATTCAGTCGTTTCAGTCCGATAGTCAATCTGCTAACAGCAATCAGGTCCTGGATTGTCGTTTTATCCTGAAAAAGAAGCCTTCCAAGGACGAATTTCCAGACAAGCCAACGATAAGCCAGCAGTTCGGTAATAGTTTGGTTCTTCCAAGCCTCAGGGCTGGATCAAATCACATCCACTGTTCAGACCTGGCGCTTGAAATCCAAATCAATCCAGCCAGTCTGGCCCGGCGGCATGGCTTGTCAGCCTCTGGGGATTATTAGAATGCAAATTGCATCAGTGATTGGTGTTGATCGGTACCCCAAACATAACCAAAGCGTCATAGGGCAAGGTTTAAGATGCCAACAGGTCAGTCCGACGTACTTCCCGCAAAAACTGCGGTGTGTTCAACCGCCGTTCCAGCAAATAGGTGAGATATTGCTGGAGCAGGCTTTCCATCTCCCGGCGGACCGGCTCGGATGGTTCGGCGCGGAGGGCGTCACTGTAGCTGGAGCGTTGCAGATGACGCAGGTATTTCAGAGCAGTCATTGAAATTGGCCAGGCTTGTGTGCCCGGGATGCTACCGCAGCGGGGACAGAGCACGCCACCCTGCATCGCTGAAAAAAATTGATCCTGGGGTTTTACCACGTCACCACAGTCTACACAATGAAATAATTCCGGGCGAAAACCGGTGAGGTCGAGGAGACGGATATCATAGTAACGTACTGCCAGGAAAGGATCCGGTAGACTGGCAATGCGGGACAGGGTATCGATAAGCAGGAGGTAAAGTGAGCGATTCTCACCTTCTTCATAGGTAAAGCGGTCGAGAAGTTCAATCACGTAAGCGGCATAGCCAATGCGGGTCAGATCTTGGCCAATGGGGAGATGGGCATCCACGGTATCTGCCTGGGTGACAATCCAGGTGTCACGACCGCGCGCCAGCAGCAGCGTCACCCGCGTGAATGGTTCCAGGTGCCCGGCCTTGCGGGAACGAAGCTTGCGGGCCCCCTTGGCAACAGCCCGCAGCTTGCCCGCTTCACGCGTAAAAAGGATCAGCAGGCGATCCGCTTCGCCCCAGTCCGTGTGTCGCAGCACAACCGCCTCCACCCGCAGAGAACGAGCCTCTTTTGGCATGCTTCTATTTAACCACAGTTCCTCAAGTTTTTGTTACAATGGAACCAAACTTCTCTCCGGAGCGAAAAATGTATTTGCAACCCGAAGACTTGTTAAAAATATTGTTGGCTGTCCTGGTGGGAGGACTGATCGGGGTTGAACGCGAGTATCGCGACAAGGCAGCGGGATTCCGAACCCTGATTTTTATTTGTGTGGGGGCAACATTATTCACCATTTTGTCAACACGCTTAGCTGGAGATAAGGATCCGACTCGTATTGCAGCAAGCATTGTAACCGGGGTAGGCTTTTTGGGTGCGGGCGTGATTTTGCGTGATGGGGGACGTGTCATCGGGTTAACCACGGCTGCCGCCATCTGGCTGACGGCAGCGTTGGGGGTTGGCCTGGGCGGGGGCCTTTATGCGCTGGGGGGGGCGACAACGGTACTGGCACTGATCGTATTGTGGGTACTGCCCATTTTCGAACATCGCTTGGACGATCTTTGGGAAGAACGTACGTATGAAATCATTTGTGCGCTGGCACCAGAAAAAGTGATCGAACTGGAACACCTGTTTACCCAGAACAAGCTGCGTGTTAAAACCCACCGGTTGACCCGCTCCGGTGGTGAGATGACCATTACGTTTCAAGTGCGCGGTCCGCTGCGCCATCACGAGAAAGCCCTGGAACAACTATTTACCCGTGATGATGTCCATACCTGTCATTATTAAAAAGGGGCGCGACGATGACTGATTTGATCATCGTTGGCGCAGCCGGACTGCTGGTGGTCAGTGTCCTGGCCAGCCGCATATCGGATCGGTTCGGGGTGCCGGTGTTACTCATTTTCCTTGCCTTGGGAATGCTGGCCGGCTCTGATGGTATTGGAGGAATTTATTTCGACAACCCACAAATAGCCCAATCGATTGGGGTGGTGGCTCTGGTGTTGATCCTGTTCTCAGGGGGATTGGATACCGAATGGCGCAGCGTCCGGCCCATTGTCAAGGAGGGCCTGCTGCTTTCCACCCTGGGAGTCTTACTGACAGCCCTGTTGGTTGGTTTGATCGCCAGCCAGTTGCTCAAGCTTACCCTCGTGGAAGGGCTGCTGCTAGGAGCAGTGATTTCATCGACCGACGCCGCGGCCGTTTTTTCGGTGCTGCGCGCCAAGGGCATCAATCTCAAAGGACAGCTCAAACCCCTGCTGGAGTTTGAGTCCGGCAGCAATGATCCCATGGCCATTTTCCTCACCACTGGATTGATCCAAATCCTGACCCAGCCCGAATTCTCAACCGGGGACCTGCTGGGATCATTTATCCTCCAAATGCTGGTGGGAGCCGGATTGGGACTGGCGGCAGGCTACGGGATGCTTTTTCTGCTGAATCGGATCCGGTTGGGCTATGATGGGCTTTATCCGGTGTTCACCACGGCATTGGTCTTTCTCACCTTTGGGATGACCAATATCATTGGAGGCAATGGATTCCTGGCAGTCTACCTGGCGGGGATTATGCTCCGCCGGGGCGACTTCATCCATCGTAAAAGTGTGATGCGTTTTCATGATGGTCTGGCCTGGTTGATGCAGATCACCATGTTTCTGACACTGGGCTTGCTGGTTTTTCCTTCCCGGCTGATACCGATCATGGGCGTGGGTTTATTGATTGCCATTGGCCTGATGTTTGTTGCCCGACCAATTGGTGTCTTTCTGTCTTTACTGCCCAGCAAGCTAAAAACCCGGGAAAAAGTTTTTATCTCCTGGGTCGGACTACGTGGTGCGGTTCCCATCATCCTGGCGACCTACCCCCTGCTGGCCGGGTTGGAGCAGTCCGAATTGATGTTCAATGTCGTTTTTTTCGTCGTGCTGACCTCCACCTTGTTCCAAGGAACCCTGATCCCCCAAGTGGCCCGCTGGCTCAAAGTTGATGCACCACTGGAAACCAAACGGATCTATCCCTTGGAATATACCCGTATGGAAGGGCTCAGCAGCGAGTTGAAGGAGTACTCCATTCCGGCAGACTCGGCCGTGGTCGGGAAATCCATTGTAGAGCTGGGATTACCGCAGCAATTCCTGATTATGCTAATCGCCCGGGGAAATGAATTTGTGTTGCCCAGCGGTGGTACGGTCTTGGAAGCCGGTGATGTCCTGCTGGCGTTGACGGATGTTGAATCGAGTGAAACCGTACGAGATAAAATTGCCGTCAAGGATCTTTCCTGAACGAACGGGTATCCCAACCCTCAATTGCCTGATAAAATAATCCCATGCCAACCAATTCCATCCAGCTTGCTTTTCTTTTCACCGACATCGAAGGCTCCACACGCCTGTGGGAAGCCCAGCCGGATGAAATGCAGGTAGCCCTGGCCTGCCATGATGAGCGGCTGCGGGCGGTTATTGCCAGCCATGATGGGCAGGTTTTCAAAACCATTGGAGACGCCTTCTGTGTTATTTTCCCGACCCCCCTGGCAGCCATTCAGGCAGCCCTGGAAGCGCAGCGCGAACTGACAGCCAAACTCTGCGGCTCATTGGAATTACGGGTACGCATGGCTGTTCATAGCGGCACCGCTGAAAACCGGGACGGTGACTACTTTGGACAAACTCTCAACCGCGTGGCCCGCCTGCTGGCTGCCGGACATGGCGGGCAGGTGTTGGTTTCCCAAGTGGCATTTGAACAGGTGAAGGATCAGCTCCCCGCCGGGGTCGGCTTATTAGATCTGGGTGAACGCCGCCTGAAGGATCTGGCCCGTCCCGATCACATTTACCAACTTACCGCCCAGGGTTTACGGGATGACTTTCCCGCGCTGCGGACACTAGAGGCTTTTCGACACAACCTACCCACCCAGCTCACCTCATTTGTGGGGCGGGCGCGGGAATTGAAGGAATTGCAAAACCGTCTGTCTGGACAGCGACTGGTGACTTTGATCGGCCCAGGTGGAACCGGCAAGACCCGGTTGTCCATCCAGGCTGCCACCGAGATGCTGGATCATTTCACTGATGGCGCCTGGTTGGTGGAATTGTCCCCAGTGACGGAACCAGCCCAGGTAATCCGATCCACGGCTTTAACCTTTGGGCTGCGGGAATCTGAAGACCGCCCCCTGTTGCAGGTGTTAAACGATTATCTGTACGGTAAAAACTTGCTGCTCATCCTGGATAATTGCGAGCACGTGATTGACGCTTGTGCAACATTGGCTGATGCTTTGTTGGAAGCCAATCCGCAATTGCATTTATTGGTATCCTCCCGCGAGGCCTTGGGGTTGACTGGGGAAAATATCTTCCGGGTGCCTTCACTGGAAACCCCTGATCCATACCATTTACCCGCTTGGGAGCAATTCTCCAACTGTGAAGCCGTTCGATTGTTCGTTGAGCGGGCTGCCTCGGCCCAACCCGAATTTGAATTAACGCCGAATAATGGACCTGCGGTGGCACAAATCTGCCAGCGGTTGGACGGCATTCCCTTGGCCATTGAACTGGCCGCGGCCCGGGTAAAAGTTCTCAGTGTGGAACAAATTGCCGCCCGGTTGGATGACCGCTTCCGGTTGTTGACGGGAGGCAGCCGAACGGCATTACCGCGCCAGCAGACACTGCGCGCATTGATTGACTGGTCTTACGATCTGCTCAATGAAGCCGAGCGAGTGTTATTCCGGCGACTAGCGGTGTTTTCCGGCGGTTGGACATTGGATGGCGCTGAAACAATCTGTTCAGGCAGTATCAATGGGCGGGAACTGACCGATTGGGAGGTTCTGGACCTACTGACCGGATTAGTCAACAAATCACTGGTACTGACCGAACTGCGCAGTGGTGAAACCCGCTACCGAATGCTGGAGACCATCCGCCAGTACACACGCGACCGGTTGCTCGAATCCGGGGAAAGCACAGCCTGCCGGGACCGGCACCTGCAGTACTTCCTGAACATAGCAGAGCAACTGGAAGGGGGATTATGGGGTGCCCAGCAATTGGAGGTATTGAAACGCTTGGATCGGGAGAACGACAACCTGCGGGCAGCCATGGAATGGAGTCTGGCAGAGGAGAGCGGCCCCGACATCAGCGCCGGGCTGCGGATTGCCTGCACCCTGCCGCCCTACTGGGGGATCCGGGGTCTGTGGACAGAGTGTAATGAGTGGTTTAATAAATTTCTGGGATACCCAAATGCGCCCCTATCCAACGCGCTACGGTTGAAGGCGCTTAATCGGGCCAGTCTGGCCGCGGTGGAACAGGGCAATCGGGACTTGGTAAAATCCAATTTTGAAACCGCCCTGCTACTGGCTGAAAGCCTGGGTGCGCGCGGGGAGCAAGCCTATGCATTATTGGGGTTGGGCCGAATCGATGAATCGATTGCCATTTTTAGAGAGCTCAATGACCCATTGGGGCTGCTACGTGCCCTGGCAGCCAAAGGAACCAATGCAAATGGAGCGGGGGATTTTGTAACGGCTCAGCAGGCATTTGAAGAAAATCTGACGCTGTGCCATGCCATCGGCCATCGCATCGGCGCGGCGGGCACGCTGGTGGCGCTGAGTTTTTTACGCCGGATGGATAATGACCTGGATGTGGCAGAGCAAATGGCGCAAGAGGCTCTGGAGATTTTCCGCACGGCGGATGACCGTCCGGGCATCGGTGGAGCCACCAATGCCATGGGCATGGCAAAAATGCAGCGCGGCGATCTGGATGCAGCACGGATATACTTGCAAGAAAATCTGGCCATTCAGATTGAACTTGGCATCGTGCCTTTCATCGGCGTTGCAACCATCCTGCTGTCGGAACTTGAGCGGCTGGCCAAGAATTACGACCGGGCGCTGGAACTGCTGGTACAATGTCGGGAAATTTTTAGCCGCAATCAGGATCTGCTCAATCTTGCCTTGACCTATATTAATCAGGCGGATATTCTGCAGCGACAGGGGCGAATGGATGAAGCTCGCGCCGCGCTGGGAGTCTATTTCACTTCAACAGGGATCGATTATGCCACTTACGCACTGGGGTTTTTGAATGTAGCCTACCTGTGCTGGCAGGCAGGTCAGCCAGAAATTGGCACCCGCTTTTTGGGCGCATTTGCCGGCACTCCCGGCATTGAACAATGGTTGACCCCCGCCGATTATGAGCAGATTGCAGTTGTGACCACAGGACTGCAGTCACAACTGCCGCCTCAAGCCTATGAAGCTGCTTATACAGTTGGGAAGCAACTGGCTGAAGAAGACTTGGGCGCGCTCATTACTGAAGCCCAGGCTTACTTGAAAACATAAAACGAATTACATTTTAGGTTTGTACACAGCCAGCCGGTTTTGCAGAACCGCACCCCGGCGCCAGCGAACCCACAGCCAG
Organism: Anaerolineaceae bacterium; assembly: GCA_035340555.1. Taxonomy (GTDB): domain Bacteria; phylum Chloroflexota; class Anaerolineae; order Anaerolineales; family Anaerolineaceae; genus JAGOFZ01. The sequence goes on from DAOQTN010000001.1 coordinate 14,901, forward strand.
ATCAGTAACGATCCCAGAGCCATTGCCAAAAATCCAGTCAGACCAGCTTCGGGGCCAAATGCCCCACCAGTCCAGAGCTCTGGCCCTGCCTGCTGAATACCTATCAGGGTAGCGGCAGACGTGGTCCCACTGACTGGAAATCCAAAGACGGCACCTTGAAAAAAATTCCAAGTAATATGAATGCCGATTGGGATGGCCAGTTCGCCGGTAAGAATGAACCCCAGCCCAATAAACAGGCCGGCCAGGATGATATTGAAAGTACTCATAAAACTGGCATTGGGATTGATGATATGAAAAAGGCCAAACACCGCCGAGGAAACAACGTAGGCAATTATTAGAGCAGTTCGGGGATTTTTACCGCCAAAGTTCAGACCTTCAGCCAGATTGCGCAGGATATAGCCCCGGAACCAAAGTTCTTCATAAATGCCAACGCTGATGAATTGCATCAAAACCAGACCCCAAACAAATCCAAAAGATGGTCCGGAGACGCGCACTTGCAGCGTGCCGGGTATCGTGATCCAACCTGCTGCCAGTTCAATGCAAAAAATGATGCCCAACAGAACCGCCCCCAAGGCCAATCCGAAGAAGAAGTCCAGCCACCAGTCCCGGGACAAGTGCAATCCAAAGTCCGCCAGTGGGCGGTGATCCAGAATCAAACCGGCCAGCCAGAGTGAGATCAGCACGGCCAGAAGCAGACAGATGGTTACACCGATATCCGTAACCCAAGAGCCCAATGGTATCGCAGTGGACACAATGGCAATAAAGCCTAACGGAATAATGCTGACCAGGATGGCCGCCACCAACATGAATGCCGCCTGCAGCGCCAGCCGCCAAATAGAACGAGCTCGCTTTTCAGTCGGATTCCAGAAGGGATTGGTCATCAGATGCTACGCCGTGGTTTCAAAGTGGTCCTGCTCCACCTGCTGCCAGGTTTCACCGGGGTGAATATGCAAATAAGCGCCCAACAAAGGAGCCGCTTGCTGCACCAGTTCAGCCATGCGGCGCGCCACACGCCGGATCGAAAAGTGGGCATTGGGGGCAGTGCGCAGAGCCAAAAAGTGCATCAGGGAACGCAGGTTGGTGTTGATCAGGACCCGGCGGTTGAAGCCATTGGGGACAATATAGGAAGCCAGCGCGGGGTTAAATCCGGCCAAGGCGGCCCAGGTCTGATGGGCAGAGTCAAGGGCCCGGCAGACATCATCAGCAACACCGGCCGCGACAAACCGGCGCGGCAAGGCATAACCCAACGCGGCGGTGAGTGCCTGGGGGGTTTGCGTCATCATGCGGTGACGTTTTAGTTCAGCATACGCCCCCTGATCCAATATCACATCAAAGGTGAAGGCGGCGTATTCCAATTCACGCAGTGGCGTATCATGCGGCCCCAAGTCTGCCAAGACGGCCTGTGCTAGTTGAATCCGTCCAGCCGGCGGCATGGCCTGGACCGCAGCCAAAGCTTGGGCGTAGGGCTGGCGACCAAACCGATACAATGCGGCAGCCAGGATCCGAATTTCAGCGTCGGCATCAAAGTGCACCAGCCGGCACCAGGGCGTGTCGCCAGGATCCAATACTTCCAGCGACTGGGATGTGGCGGCTGATTGCGCTGTCAGGCGCTCACCGGCTGACTGTAAATACGCCACCGCATCCGCATATTTCACCAGTGTGGGGATGCTCTGCCGGGCCGCGGTCTTGATCTCGGTCCCAATGGCACGAACCTCCGCCAGTGGGTGGGAAAGCATCTTGCTGATGGCATGTTCAAGTGCCCGGGCATTGATGGTCATGCCAACATTGGCCAAAGCAGCAGCCGGGAGCAGAAAGCGGCAAACATCCACGCCTTGCGGGCGGACTCGTCGCAGCCAGGCGTCTTCGGTTTCTTCAGGGTCGCGGGGCGTCTCCCTTTTGACCGCCGCCAATACCGGGTCCAGACACCGGGTATAAGTGTCAAACAAATCGCGGCAGGTATCCACAAACCGTTCCCGCAGCAAATGATGGTCAAGTTCTGGGGGAATAAAAAAATCGTCCGGGCCCCATTGCTGGTAGCGGGTGGATTTTTCAGTATAAGATGCCAGACGATTGGACTCAAGCGATTCAACAGCCAGGCGGGAGAGGTTTTCAACCGCGATGTGCAAAACAGCATGTTCCGCAACCGAGGCATGTCCATAGCCCACCACCCATTTTTCGTGAAAATCGGCACTGCGGGCCGCAGTCAACTCGGCGGCAATCTGCCTAAATGACTGGGGGGAACGCGATGTCTTGGCAAACGTCACTGCAATGGTTTCAGGTGGCAGGTCCTGTGGATCCAGCAGATACACCTGACGTTCACGCGGCATGGCTGAAAACCTCCCGGGCGGACCGGATATCCTGACAAATTTGCAGCATTAAAGCATCAATGGTATCAAATCGCTGCTCTTGACGCAATCGAGAAAGGAATTCGAGCTGCAAGACCTGATCGTAAAGGTCACGATCCAAATCCAACAAATGAGCTTCAACGCGCAAGGCAGGTTCGCCATCAAATGTCGGGCGCACACCAATATTGGTGACCGCAGGCAGGCGTTCACCCCCAACCCAGGCCCAGGTAGTATAAACACCGTTAGCCGGTAACAATCGCGAGGGCGAAACATCCAGGTTGGCCGTGGGAAAACCCAGACCGCGTCCACGGCCATCCCCATGTATCACCCGCCCTTCCACGCTGTGGGGCCGCCCCAGCAACCGGGCCGCCGTGCCTACTTCACCCGCCTGCAGGGCCTGGCGGATACGACTGGATGAGACTGGTTCACCATCCAGGGTGACCGTAGGGAAAAGTGAAACTTCATATCCCAATTCTGCGCCTAACTGGCGCAACCTTTCGACATCACCTTCACGGCCCCGACCCAGGGCAAACCCGGAACCAATTCGCAGGTGACGCAGTCCCAAGGCATTGTGAACGCGCTGCATAAATTCTGCAGCTGATAGTTCAGCCAGAGCAGCATTAAACGGCAGTGTCACCACCACGTCCACGCCCAATTCCCCCAACAAACGGGCCCGATTGGCCGCGCTGGTCAGGCAGTACGGTCCGGTACTGCCCCGCAGGGCGACCAGGGGATGCGGAGAAAAGGTGATCACCACAGAGGGGGCATCTGCGGAAGCTGAATCCTGAACCAGGGTGCGAATTAACGCCTGATGACCGCGGTGCACGCCATCAAAAGTACCAATGGTTACCCAGGCGCCGGATAAATGCAGCGCATCCAGGCTATCTTCGTGACGCATCAGCTGGCTACAAAAACTTTTTTGGGCTGCCAGCCGCCTTTTTCAGCGTCATACACCAGCAATGCCACCAATTCACCATCGGCCGTCACGCCGCGCACCATGGTCTCGGCAGCACCTTCGCCAGTAACCATGTGCCCGTGCCGGACTTCATCGATCTGTTTTTCATCCAGCACCAAGGCAGGCCAATCGCTCAAGGCTTCGGCTGCCGGGATAATGTACTGACCCCAAGTGCCGTTGTCAAAAGCCTCACGCAACTTACGCAATGGTATGGCGTCCCGCAGGGTGAAACGGCCGCTGCGGGTCCGGCGCAAGCCCACCAAATGTGCCCCGCAGCCCAGCTTGGTACCCATGTCATTAGCCAGGGAGCGGACATAGGTGCCGGATGAGCAATACACATCAATCACAGCCTCTGGTGGATCCCATTCAAGCAGTTCCAGACTGTAGACATTGATCTTGCGCGGGGCCAGGTCCACTTCTTCACCTTCACGCGCCATATCGTAAGCATGGCGTCCTTTTATCTTGATCGCGGAGTAAGGCGGTGGAACCTGCTCAATCTCGCCAACAAAACCAGCCAAAGCTTCCTTAAACTGTTCCTCAGTAATATTATCCACAGGCGCTGAGGTTAAAATTTCACCATCAGCATCGTAGGTATCAGTTGAAACACCCAGCTCAATCACAGCCTGGTAGCGTTTGTCGGATGCCGAGACATATTCACTCAGCCGAACAGCTGGTCCTAATAAAATGACCAGCACCCCAGAGGCGCGCGGGTCAAGCGTACCAGTATGTCCAGCGCGGCGCAAATTGGTGCCCTTCCGAATAACCTGGACGACATCATGCGATGTCAGTCCGACTGGTTTATCCACAACCAGGACGCCGGAAATCGTATCATTTGGATCTTGGAACGGTTTCCCCATGGTCTTTTTTTACCTCTGTTTCGTTTATCCTTTTTGTATAAGAATTATAACATTTCTCAGACGACTGCAGGCCCGGCTTTCAGTTGGGCTTCAGTAGCCTGGATGACGCGTGGGCAAACTTCGGCAAGCGTCCCGGGAATATCCGCTCCGGCAGCGGCGCTATGGCCACCCCCGCCAAAACTGAAGGCAAGTTGCGAAACATCATAACCGGGTTGAGAGCGCCAGCTCACCTTCACTGAACCTTCATGTTGTTCAATGAAAAGGACCACAATATCACACTCGTCTATACTGGAGAGGATATTGGTCAAATCGGCATCATCATTACCCTGATAGCCGCTGGTTTTTCGGTCTTCAAGGGTCAGGGTTGTCCAACAGAGACGGCCCTTTCGGTTTAATCGAGAGAGGCCCAACCCCCAATAACGGGTGGCAGCGTATGTGCGCACAATCAAAGCCCGGCGGTACAACTCTGGCAGATCAGCACCCTGATCCACCAGCATGGCCCCCAGCCGCAGGGCATTGGCATTCATGTTGGAAGTCCGAAAACCGATGGTATCCGTCAGCAAACCGGTCAGCAGTGCCGCAGCCGCGTCAGGGGGGATCGGCAGTCCCCAGTCAGGCAGCCGCTCAGCCAGGATGGCGGCAGTGGCGACAGCTTCAGGCATAACCAAATTTAAACGGCCAAAATTCAGGTTGGTGACATGATGATCAATATTCAGATCAGGCGTGCGACCTTCCAATGGCTTGCCCAGCCGGCGGGGATCGGAAGCATCCAGGGTTACCAGGATATCAAATTCGTCGGTGGGTTCCTGAAGGATTTGATCTGCACCGGGTAGATGCCGGAAGGTGCGAATGACCCCATCAGCCAAAACCATCTGGACTTTCTTCCCCACAGCCTGCAGAGCCAGTCCCAATCCAAGGGTGGATCCGACCGCGTCTCCATCCGGCCGAATGTGTGACAGAATCAAGATTCGTTCAGCGCCGGCAAACAATTCCCGGATTTGTGCATCCAGGGAAACTGTGACCTCGTTCATTGTTTGTCCTCATCGTCAGCTTTTGATGTTTCCGTTGAGGATTGAGGGGACTGTTCGGGGCGAATTTCAGCCAGCAGGCGTTCAATTCGATCTGCTCGTTCAGGTGTCGGATCCCAATGAAACCGCAGCCGGGGGAACACGCGCAGTTCAACCCGCTCAGCAAGTTGGCGACGCAGAAAACCGCTCGCGCTGTTCAGACCAGCCAGAATTTCAGCCGCCCGCTCCTGGCCCTCAACGGCAGAAGCATAAACATCCGCATACGCCAGTTCGCGGTCCACTTTGACATCGGTGATGAAAATTCCAGTCAGGCGCGGATCGCGCACATTACTCATCACCAGCATTTCAGACAATTCCTGCCGAATCCGGTCGGCAATCCGTTGCAGCCTTAATTGCGAAGGCATGGTATCTCTCCTTGCAGGCAAGAGCCTGATTTCATTCGTGCTTGCAGATAAACAGCCGATGACAACGACCGATTAAAGGCCCTTTTCCAGAATATAACATTCCACCACATCGCCGGCTTCAATGTTGGTAAAATTCCGTAAAGCCACGCCGCATTCAAAGCCGAGTCGGACAACATTGACATCTTCCTTCTCGTGTTTCAAACTGGACATGTCGCCTTCAAATAAAATTTCACCGGATCGAAGCAGGCGGACCTTGCCATTGCGGCGCAGTTCGCCCTCTTTTACCCGACACCCGGCGATATTGCCGACTTTGCTGATTTTAAATACCGCCAATACTTCAGCCCGCCCGACAACAGTTTCCTTAACTTCGGGCGCCAGCATGCCCTTGAGTGCCTTCTCAACATCCTCAGTCAGACGGTAAATGATGTTGTATAACCGAATGGAGACACCCTCTGTCTCCGCCAGGCGACGGGCGGCCACATCGGCCTGGACATTGAAGCCCACAACAATGGCATGGGAGGCTGTTGCCAGCATGACATCGTTTTCGCTGATATTCCCTGTTTCGGCATGCAGGACATTGATGCCAATGGTGCTTTCCTTGCCCAGGTTTTTCAATTCACCCACAATGGGCTCCAGGGAACCCTGTACATCCGCTTTCACAATCAGGCGCAGTTCACGTTCTTCTCCAGATTGAACCCGGCTGAACAATTCTTCCAGGGTCGCCTTGGGGGTCGCAGCCCGTTGGGCTTGGGCTTTGCTGCGTCGTTCATCGACAACCTGACGTGCTTCACGCTCATTGGCCAAGACCTGGAAAAGGTCCCCCGCCTCTGGGACTTCGCTCAATCCCATGATCTGGACCGGGGTGGATGGACCCGCCTTTTGCAGCTTGCGACCACGGAAATCAAACATGGCGCGGATGCGCCCCCAAGCCGTACCGGCCAGCACGATGTCCCCCACAGCCAGGGTGCCATTCTGTACCAGTAATGTGGCAACCACGCCTTTGGCGCGATCAACTTTGGCCTCAATGACAGTACCAATTGTCCGACCATTGGAATTGGCCTGAATATCCATATTCTCGGCCACCAACAAAATGGCCTCCAGCAAGTCTTCTATCCCGCGGCGGAATTTTGCCGACACAGGAACAACCAGTGTGTTGCCTTCCCATTCATCAGGTACCAGATCAAGATCGGCAAGCTGTCTCTTGACAAAATCAGGATTGGCTCCATCCAAATCAACCTTGTTCATGGCAACGATGATCGGTACCCGGGCCGCACGGGCGTGCGCAATGGCCTCACGGGTTTGCGGCATGACACCATCATTAGCCGCCACAACCAGAACAACGATGTCTGCCCCTTGGGCTCCACGGGAACGCATTGCAGTAAAGGCCGCATGACCCGGTGTGTCCAGAAAAGTGATGGGATGTCCCTTGTGCTCAACTTGATAAGCACCAATATGCTGGGTAATTCCACCGGCCTCCCCGCCCGCCACGTTGGTATGGCGAATGGCATCCAGCAGGGTGGTCTTACCATGATCCACATGACCCAAAATGGTCACCACCGGAGCCCGGCCGGACAGATTCTTTTGCTCTTCATTTGCAATCAACTGCCGCCAAAGGGGTATTTCGCCGGTTTCCTTCTCTTCTACAATGTCGATGGCTTCCGGGTGGGCTTCAAAACCCATCTCCGAGGCCACAACTGCAGCAGTATCAAAATCCACCTGCCCATTAATGTTGACCATCACACCAACATCCATCAGGACTTTCATGACCTTAATGGGGCTGGTCTCCAACTTGGTAGCCAAATCACGCACAATGATGACGGCCGGCAGTTCGATCTGTTTCTGCCCTTGTTCACTCATAAAACACCTCCTCGGCACTTCCAGCTAAAGATGCCCCCTCCCGTCAGTCCGCTTCCTGGCGCTGAAACCCAAAGGGCATCAATTTTCCGGCAGTGCCGGGCAGGGGCGGGCCAATTAGCGTTTCATCTTTGTTAAGCGTTCAGGTGGCCGGTTCACGCCGCCCCCTCAGGGGTTGACGGTGTTTCTTCCGGCAAAGTCTGGACAAAGGCTTCCAATTGATCACGGTCCGACGCACTCAATTCCACGCGCAGGGCCCCTGCCAGGGCACCCTTGAGAGCACGCAGCCAACAGTCCCGGCTGTTATGCACATAAGCTCCCCGCCCATTGGCCTTGCCCGAAGGATCCACTCGAACGCCATCCGTGGTGCGCACCACCCGGATCAGGGTGCGCTTGGGCAGTACCAGACGGCAACCAACACAGGTCCGCTGGGGGGCATGTTTGACGCGAGGTTTTGGTTTCTTGGTCACCTGTCCTGTCTCTAAATTACAATCTTAAAGATCCCACTCATCATCGCCTTCCTTGTGAGGACTGCGATACACAGCGGCACCCGTATCCGGGTCGTATTCAACCACAGGGCGGCGCTTCTTCTTACCAGACTTTTTCTTTCCAGGTCGGCCCTTGGCATCCTCGTCTTCCTCTTCCTCCACCGGAATTGGGTGCAGGGTTTCGGGGCGCAGGGAGAAGATCTCTTCCAGCGATGGCTCTGATTCAGCCTCAGTTTCAACGAGGTTGTCAACAGCAGTTTCAACAGCAGTTTCAACAACCGGTTCAACCCCGGCTTCAACCTGGACAGCAAGTTCTGTAGCCGGCTCCACCTGCGGCGGGATGGCTTCAATTTCTACCACCGGCGCTTCAGGTTGGGCGGTGGGTGGCGCTTCAACAGCAACCGGTTCAACCCCGGCTTCGGCAGCCATCTGATCAGCTTGAGCCTTTTCGGCCAGAGCCATCATGAGTTTATTGATTTCATCCATCGCCTTCCGGCCAATCCCATTGAGTCGCAGAATGTCGTCAGGCATCTTTTTCATCTGCAGAGCCAGATCGGAGACCGTCGCATAACCGGCTTCCTGCAGGATGTAGCAAACATGTTCCGGCAAGCCGCTGTCGAGAATATTTGTCTCATAAGCACTCGCGGGAATATCCGGGTGGGTCTGGCGGGCGGCAACAGCATCCACCGGTTTTTCTGCAGCCAAATGAACTGAACGACGTTGCACCCGATCCACAAATTGGCCCATCTGATCATATTCTTCAGGAGACAGGGCCCGTCCTTCAGTTTTTCGCACCAGCAGATCGCTGATCTTTTCAACCAGGGCATTGTCCATAATGGTTGCCAGGGTCGCGTCTTCAGCAATGTTTTTCACGGCATCACTCGCAGCTTCAGGCAGGCTCTTGATATCAATGCGCCAGCCCGTCAGCTTGGCTGCCAGCCGGGCATTCTGGCCGTCCCGACCAATTGCCAGGCTGAGTTGATCTTCAGGGACCACAACCGTGGCGGTTTTCCCGTTGACGGATTGATCATTCAGGTAGACGCCGGTCACCCGGGCCGGGCTGATGGCCTTGGCAATAAAAACAGCCGGGTCGGCATTCCATTCGATCACATCAATCTTCTCATCATGCAGTTCCCGCACAATCGCCTGAATGCGCACCCCGCGAATACCGACGCAGGCCCCTACAGGGTCAATGCCGCTTTGAGTCGCCGAGACGGCGACCTTGGCGCGTTGCCCGGGTTCACGGGCAATGGAGCGAATCTCAACCACGCCGTGGAAAATTTCAGGGACTTCGGTCTCCAGCAGGCGGCGCAAAAAGTTGCGGTGGGTCCGGGAGAGCACAATCTGGGGACCGCGCGGGCTGTCTTTGACTTCAGCCAACAGGGCGCGCACCCGATCATGAACACGGAAGCGTTCACCCGGGATCAATTCCTTCCGGGGCATGGTGCCCTCGGCCTTCATTTCAAGACCGATGGTCAGACCGGCACCGTTGACTGCCTGAACGACACCGCTGATGATCTCGCCAATTTGTTTTTCATAATGATCAATTTGTGCCTGGCGTTCCGCATCCCGGATGCGCTGCTGAATAACCTGGCGGGCGGTTTGTGCGGCCACTCGGCCAAAATCTGCCGGTGTAGATTCCACAATCACCATATCGCCTAATTCGGCAGCCGGATTTACCCGCCGGGCATCCCCAAGGGTCACCTCGGTGTGGGGATCGACAACCTCTTCCACCACTTCTTTTTCCGCCCGAACCGATACTTTACCGGTATCAATATCCACAGTCGCCTCAACGTGTTGAGCGGCCGAGGCGTTGACAGCACGGCGGTAGGCCGAGACCATCGCCATTTCCAGCGCCTTAAGAATGACTTCCTTGGGGAGCTGTTTTTCTTCCAGCACTTCATTAAAGGCCAGAGTAAATTCGTTCTTCATCTTATTCGTTCTCCAACCATAACCCATATATGCAGAAAAGTGGGGGGCGCCCACTTTTCAGTGCTTGCGGTACATTGTTCAACGGCTATATTTTAACACAGAGATAAATGAATCGCAAGGGGTCCTCAAATGTTTGGCTCTAATTCAGTGAGAGTTTTTCAAGCCCTCAAGCAGTGGCAAAGTAACGCCGCAGGCTGCCCCAGATAGAGACTTATTGAGGCGGCCCGCGGCCTCAACCAACCAGGCAAGGGGTTCAAGGCGCGCTTTTACCAAACGCCCCAAATTGTTACCGCCCAAATTCAGCAAGTGTCAAACTTGACTTTTTTCAGATCTGGAGCAATGATAATGATAATCTTCTCCAACTCATTCGACAGGAAGACAAAACCATGCAAACTTTTGAAGTTATCATCCTGATTGGTAATCTGACGTTGGCCATATTGATGTTGCTTAAAACGCCATCCTGGCTACCGATGATGGTTGGGATGGTCGTACTGGCGGCTTTCGGCCTTCATGTATGGTTGGAGGGAATGCGTTGGCAAATGATCCCGCTATATGTCCTTGCCGTCATCTTGATTGGGTTGATTGCTTATTGGGAGCATCAGGATTCCTTGCCCCGTGAACGTTATGGTTGGCTTTGGATCATCATCATCGCCGGGTTCGGCATGGTACCCGCACTGGTGCCTGTGCCCCAACTGCCACAGCCCACCGGGCCTTACGATGTCGGTACCACCATATTCTACTGGATCGATCTGAATTCTGCTGATCCATATACCGGTGAGGCCCGCCGTCTGATGGTTCAGGCCTGGTACCCCACCGACAAACCATCCACCGCAGCCCCTGTCCCATATTTATCAAATCCGGAAATCATGGCTCCTGCCATTGCCCACAATTTCGATTTACCTGCATTCACGCTCAGTCACCTGATGTTAAGTCAAACCCATTCCACGGAGGAACCGCCATTTGCAACCGATCTGACGCAAACACCGGTGTTGCTTTTTTCTCACGGCTGGTCCGGAATGCGCACCCAAAACACCTATCAAGTGGAGGAACTGGTCAGCCATGGTTATGTTGTTGTCGCAGCAGATCATGCCGAAGGCGCCATCATGACCATATTCCCGGATGGCAGGATCATTTTTATTAATCCGTCTGCTCTGCCCTCCCGGAAATCAGATGCGGAATTCAACGCCGCCGCTCGAATCCTGGGACAAATGTGGGTGAGTGACCTCAAGTTCCTTCGCTCCCAATTGGAAAAGTTGCAAAACGGTACGATTGAAAGCCCATTGACCGGGCATCTGGATCTGGAGCAGGTGGGGGCTTTTGGTCACTCTACGGGTGGCGGAGCTGTGGCGGAATTTTGTTATGATGGCAATGGCTGCAAGGCTGTTTTGACCATGGACGCCTGGATGGTACCCTACGACAGGAACATTCCGGCAAAAGGGCTGCTACAGCCGTCATTATTCTTGCGCAGTGAAGGTTGGTCACTATCCGGCAACCCCTCGCTGGTGGCTGCGCTTTATGAAAATAGTCACCCCCCGGCCTATCTGGTGGAAATTGCCCACACCCAGCACTTCGATTTCACGGATTTTTCACAACTCTCTCCCCTGCTAACCCTGATTGATCTGAAGGGATGGCTAAGCTCCGATCGAGTCATGGAAATCATAAACGCCTACACGGTAACTTTTTTTGATGAAACCCTGCGGGGAACCGGCCCAGGTGTCCCCGCATTACAGGGTATTTATCCGGAAGCGCCCTTACAAATGAATGAGCACTCGCCATAAGATCAATCATCGCGCTGGCGAACTTCAGCCCGGTACTGACACCAGGCACAATTAGGCGCTGGTTCTGGCGGATCAGGCCGTTCCAAGACAGAGAGCACATTGTTAATGAAACTCAAGAAGCCGGCTGGGTTCAAGGGTATTTCCTGCCAGGTCACCGAACCCAAATAAGCAATCTGATCTGAAATTTGGGTCATTTGAACGGGCTCTACCACGAGTAATCCCAAACAACTGATGGGGCTGAGTGAGAGCTTGCCCCCGGCCGGGTGTTCCAAGGCATAGGCATAGGCATGCAGCTGGCGTCCGTAAAATGCCAGATGTGAAGGACGGGCCTGTGATGTTTTGAAATCCACCACACCATAGGAGCCATCCTCAAAAGAGACGACTGTATCAAATTTGCCCAATATATAACAGGAATCCACATGACCTGGCAGGGAGATCGGCTGTGATTGGACCCAGCGCTCGCCGAATTGAACTTTGCCGGGTTGCAAAGATGGGTGGATGGCCCCAGTCGGGCGACCTTGAAAATAACCTTTCATCAAGCCGTCGATTTTGGAAAAAATAGCTGGGAATGCCGAAGCTGGTCGGCTAAATTTTCGCACAACCTTCAGGTAGAAGCAGCGCGGACATTCATCCCATAGGAACGTCAGATCAGAGGGACTGAGTTTATAAACCGGCATGGGCTCATCCTGATGGTAAAGATAATCCCATCATATAACAGCCTGCCGCAAATTACAATCCACAAACAGTTTTCTGATGCCGCGGCCAAACCCACCCAATGGATTTTATCGCCCACCCCCTGGCCGCCGCTTGTTTTGGGGCCCTGATTTAATGCTTCAACAGGCCCCTCCTCACTGGAAGGGCCTGTTGAAGCCATTGATCAATCAGGAATTCGCCGGGCGGTCATCAAGCAGACGACGCTCCCCCTGCAGGGCCCGGATATCGGCGACATCCTGAGTGACCTCAATCGTGCCGCGGTATTTTCCCGCACCATCGCGCAGGGCAAAATAGCGAATATGCACAAACTTGCCCCTCATCTGGATCCAGAACTCTGCCACATGACGCGAGCCCGCCCGAAAATCATCCAGGATCTGCTGGACACGATGCACGCTCTGGGGCGGGTGGCAGTTTTGTACGCTGCGACCAATGATTGCCGGGGTGCGGTCAAAGATCCGTTCACGGGTCTGGGAGAAAAACCGCACCTCGTCATTTTCGTCTACAAAAGTGATGTCCACCGGCAAATTGCATAGCATCAGATTGATTTGATCCAAACTGAGCGCGCCGGTATTAAGGGCCAGCAAACCCTCCGGCAGACTGCCCGCCGCTTGAGATGTCGGTCGGGTATCAGCAACATGTAAATCCTGTGGGCGTGGCAACCATTCATTGCCCGGCGAAACCAGGCAGTAGCCGATTTCATCCTCCTGATCACGAATGGCAATCCAGTCCGGTTCCTTCAGACGTTCCAAAGCGGCCGGAAAAAGGATCTTTTCTTCCTTATAAACCATTTCACGAATCATCATGGCGACAGCGTTGAAGAGCGCATTGACTTTCTTAAGATCAGGGGCGGCCTCACCCAGAGCAGCCTGCAGCTGGCGCAAGGCCCCGCGAATATCATCGTGGATCCCCCACATCACGGTGGAGGGTCCCCTGAAACCAACCTGTTCCAGGTAGGGAAACAGCATATTCTCCTTGCGCAAGTAATGCCGATCAACCTGCATCAAATTTTGGAGACCGACATTCATAGCAGCCGCGGTGGAAGTTTCTTCAGTGTCCCAACGAGAAAGATCGGCTGTCATGGTGTCAA
>DAOQTN010000002.1:0-23131 GCA_035340555.1 Anaerolineaceae bacterium
GCCCGGAAGGTATGGACCGGGTGCCCAGGAATAGTTTCAGGGGGACGCTGGTGATCAAGCTTGTCGCGAAAGACAGCAACGTGCACATCACACAGCCGCTGTATTTCCTCGGCCGGTAGCCCTTCATTCATCAACATCTGTTCCACTTCAGCAATTTCAGCGGAACTAATCTCAGCGGCCAGGGCACCAAACTCAGCTTTCACTTCCTCCAAGGTTTTACCTTCGTGTAGACCGCGCAGCACGTTTAAAATGATCTGCTTGCGCCGGGTTACATTATCAATATATTCACTCATAACGAACTCCTTCAGTCAGGTGATGGTCAAGTACGCTGGAATTATCCTGGATTTAGGCGGTTGTGTCTTTGCGCCAGCGCAAACAGCAAGGCATGATAAAATTTCATCATGTCAACGCCACCACTTAAGTCGGGCATATTTCACCAGGCTGATCTGTTTGCCGGGCTGGCTGATGCCGACCAACAAACTATTCAATGGGCAGCCAAGCCACATCAAGTGGAAAAGGGGGGCTTTTTCTTTTACCAGGGGGATCCGGCGCTGCAAGTGCTGTTGTTGACCGCCGGCCGGGTACGGCTGGCCCAGGTAACCCCCGATGGACAGCAGGTGGTTCTCAACCTGATTTCAGCCGGGGCCATCTTCGGCATCATCTCGGTCATCCAAGCCACCGATTACCCGGTTTCCGCCCAAGCCATGGAGGACAGTACGGCACTGGTTTGGCCCAGACAGATCATGATGCAGCTCGTCGAAAAATTCCCCCCCTTGGCCCTAAATGCCATGCGATTGATGGCGGATCATATCCAGGAAACACAGAATCGGCTGAGAGAACTGAGCACCGAACGGGTCGAACGTCGACTGGCGCGCACCCTGCTGCGGTTGGCCGCTCAGACCGGTGTCAAAACCCCCGAGGGGGTCCAGATTGGCCTGCCTCTGACCAGGCAGGATCTGGCAGAAATGATTGGCACGACGCTGTACACGGTCAGTCGGATTTTAAGTCAATGGGAGGGCCAGGGGTTGGTTCGCTCCGGACGGGAGCGGGTGATCATCCGGTTCCCCCACGGGCTGGTTGCCATTGCCGAAGACCTGCCTGCCCGGGACTGACCCCGACCGGGTCTCTTTGCGCTGGCGCAAAGATCTTTGATTGGAGATAAGGTATCCTAAAGGCATGACAAGCAAATCAATTGATCCCAGTTGTTCTGTCGCCGATTTGCTGCACCAATGGCCAGCGACCATTTCACTCTTTTTGGAGCGGCGCATGGCCTGCGTGGGTTGCAGCATGGCGGCGTTTGAAACCCTGGAAGATGCCGCCAGAATTTACAAAATTCAACCGGTCCAATTTCTACAAGATCTGGAACAGATCATTCAAAACTCATCCCTGGAGGAAATCCCATGACCACACCCTATCAGTATTTTGCAAGCCTGTCTGCGGCCGTTGAAAGCATTCCAGCAGAAAGCATTGTCAGCCGCGAACTGCATAAAGATGATCGCGTCAAGGCCATCATGTTTGCTTTTGCCCCCGGGCAGGAGCTTTCGGAACATACCGCATCTGTTCCGGCAATGATTCAGATTTTGGAGGGTGAATGCACCCTGACGCTTGGCAAGGATTCATTCGAAGCCCAATCCGGTGCCTGGGCCTTCATGGAACCCAATCTGCCGCACAGCATTCTGGCACACACCCCGGTAAAAATGCTGCTGATCATGCTGACAAAGTAATTCTTTGAATGGTGTACAATCAAGGGACGCAAGCAACTGCGTCCCTTCTTTTTTAACTGGTCAATATTTAACTGGTCAATAACGCTTGTCGAGGTGACCCAATGATCCCTGAAACCGAAATTTTTATCCGCTTGCTGGTGGCTGCAGCGCTGGGGGCTCTGGTGGGTTTGGAACGCGAACGACAAAATCAACCCGCCGGGCTGCGTACACACATCATCCTGGTGATTGGCTCGGCATTGGCCATGACCCTTTCAATTAACCTGGCGACCCAGTACAAGGAAATTGCCCCCAATGGGGATCCGGCCCGGCTGGCTGCGCAAGTTCTTTCAGGAATTGGCTTTCTGGGGGCGGGGGCAATTCTACGGTATGGTACCAGTGTCAAAGGGCTGACCACGGCCACTTCGTTGTGGACGATGGCGGTGGTTGGGTTGGTGGTGGGGGCGGGTCATTACTGGATTGCCGTCATCACCACAATCCTGCTGTTGGCTGTCCTGACGATCCTCAACCTGCTGGAAACCCACTGGTTATCCGCCTACCTGGTGCGTGTGATTACCATTTCCTGTGAAGTCAGACCGCGGATTAAGGAAGAAATCACGGCATCGCTTAATAAGATTACCAAGCGCGTGCGGTTGGCAAGTGTGGAGCGGAATGTGCGCCATGCCCGGCAGCAGTTAAAATACACCATCCGCGTCTCGGAACGTGATGATTTGACGGACTTGGAGTCAGCCTTGGGCGCCATTGAAGGCGTGCGGTCTTATCTCATCGAGTAATGAGCAAATCATCCATTGGGTATTGACGAGCAAGCAAATTCACCCACCACCAGAAGTTATGGCCCCAGCCCTAACGGGATGACCACATAACCACAATGCCCGGAAATTCCCGTTCCCGGGTTTTCCATGGGGTGACCGGCACAACACTAAAGCTGATGCCCCGCGACACGTTTTTTTATCACGTTTTTGTGACAAAGTGGATTTGACTTAAGCCTGGCCGGACTGCCTGCGGTGCCAACGGAGGCCACTGAACAGTCCCCATACACAGGGGGAGGGCCTGACTATATTGTGGTTACAAAGATCACCAGCAACAGGATTGCCAACAGCAACCATTCCATCCAAGGTTTCCAGAATAAGGCGAATTTATCACCAAGGGTCAATGTCGATTTTTCGAACATGGTGCGATATTCCCGGGTGGATAAAAGTGCGCCTTCGTGTCCTGTTAATTCTCCCAGCCACAACTCAATCATGTCGCGCCGGATAAAAATATGCCGTTTGGTCTGAAAATATTGTTCCCGCTGATCCCGCCGGCGCAACCACCGATGCCGATAAAGCGCCAGCAGGCCAGTCAACAAAGCCAACACAGTGCACAAAGCGGTGGCTGCCGTATAAATGCCCACACCTATTTTATCCAGGTGATCACCCACCTGCCAAAGTGCACCGCACAACCAAAGCGCCAGGGTGATTGGGGCCAAAAAACGAAATGGCAGGATGAACCAATCATAGAATTTCGCCGCGCAGGCATTGCAGACATGATGGGTCTCAGAGCCCTGCACCAGATGGGCGTATTCTGTCCGGGAGGACCAGCCACTACCAGCGACACCCTGGATGCCCCAGGACGAAGATTGGTGGCTGACTATTTTCTCAAGGCCAAAATAAACTGTGTATTCATGGCCCGGACGATCGCGATGGCAATTGATGCATTCCATAAATTAACACACTCCATTCAGTCAAATTCAAGAAGACAGCCAGATTATACGACCAGCTTGAGGTTATGTCTGCCGCCACTCCCGATGGAGAATGGCATACAAGGCCTCATCCACATAAGCGCCATTAAGCCACAAGCTTTCCCGATGGGTGGCTTCGTGGCGAAAACCAAGCCGCGCCAAAAGGTTGGCCGAGGCGGTATTATTCGGATCAATATTGGCGGACAGGCGGTGCAGGTCGAAAACAGCAAAAAGATGGGTGATCAGACAGGTGAGGCCCTCTGCTGCATAACCCTGACCTTGATAAGCCCTGGCCAGGGTGATGCCCAGCTCCGCCTGGCGCGGATCATCCGCCCATCGCTTGAAAGCGCAGTCACCAATCAATTCCCCAGTGGTTTTAAGAGCAAAAGCAATCTGCAGCCAGTGCCCGGGTTCACCCGGAGTTATAGATAGCATCTCAGCAATCAATTCGCGGGCCTGGTCCAAGCTGTAGGGGGCGCGCCAACCCTGGTAGCGGGCCACGGTGGGATCAGAACGATAAGCAGCCAAGGCGGGAGCATCCGCGCGGGTAAAACAGCGCAGGTACAGACGTGATGTTTCCATGGGGAGAATAAACGCAGTCATCCCTTTATTTTACCCTCAAAAACCATTGTCCCAGATTTGGCAGATCTGGTAATTTAGGGCTCATTGGGAATTCCCGTTACATCCGCCAGATTTCGGTCATTTTTATCAAGATCCACCTTGTGATCGCCATAGATGGAACATATCATGGCAACTCCCAGAGAGCCTGATTTTTGGCTCCAACCGGCACCCATGACGGAAGCGAACCGAATCAGGATCGCCACAGGTATCATTTTGCTATATTTTTACCAACTTTGAAATCGCGAATCACCACATCAAAATGCGCCCGGGTTAAATCTGGTATAATTCCCTCACATTCTATTGGAGTGAGTTTATAAACCATGTCTCAAACCCGTACTGCCTGCCCGCGCTGCCGTACCCCCCTGCTTGCCGAGGTGGAACAAGTGGTGGACGTGGCTGTTGACCCACAGGCCAAGCAGCGCCTGCTGAGCGGCAGCCTTAATGTGATTGAATGTCAAAGCTGCGGTTATTCCGGGATGCTGGCCACACCACTGGTCTATCACGATCCCGAAAAAGAATTACTGCTGACTTATTTTCCCCCCGAACTGAGCCTGCCCATCAATGAACAGGAACGCGTCATGGGACCGTTGATCACCCAGGTGGTCAATCGATTACCGGCCGAGAAACGTAAAGCCTACCTGCTGCGTCCGCAGCTGATGCTGACTTATGAAACCCTGTTGAATCGCGTGCTGGAGGCCGACGGCATCACCCGTGAGATGATTGAAGAGCAACAAAAGCGGTTGAACCTGCTGCGGCGGTTGCTTTCCACACCGCAATCTGAAACCCGGGTGGAAATTATCAAGCAGGAAGAAGCTCTAATAGATGAAAACTTCTTCGCTTTGCTGGGACAAATCGGGGAATCGGCGGTGCATAACAACGAACAGCAGATGGCACAAGCATTGATGATGTTGCAGCAGGAACTGCTGGAAAACACCGAACTGGGGCTCAAATTGAAGGAGCGCGCCGAGGAAACGCAGGCAGCCGTACAAGCACTGCAAGCTGCCAGCCAAACCGGACTGACCCGTGAAAAACTCCTGGATCTGATCGTGGATGCTCCCACTGAAACCCGTCGGGTTGCCCTGGTGGGCATGGCACGCAGCGGACTGGACTATCAGTTCTTCCAGATATTGAGTGATCGCATCGAAGCAGCCTCCGGCCCACAGCGCGACCGGCTGGCGACACTGCGTGATCAGTTACTGGAGATGACCAAGGCTATTGACGCCGAGGTACAAAAACAGATTGATGAAGCAGAAGCCCTGTTGGAAAACCTGATTTCCGCTGAAGACATTGAAGGGGCCACCCAGGAGCATCTGCACGAGTTCAACGATTTCTTCATCAATGTTCTCAAAGCTGAACTGCAAGCCACCCAGCAAAAAGGCAACCAGGCCCGGCTGGAAAAATTACAACGCGTGGTGATGGTCCTGCAACAGGCTAGTACCCGGCCGGAATTGGAACTGGTGGAACAACTGGTGGGGGCTGCCAATGATGATGTCCGTCGTGCCATTCTTCAGGCAAATGCTCAAATGGTGACGCCGGAATTTCTGGAAATATTAAACCGTCTGGCTGTACAGAGCGAAGCTGAGGGGCAGAAACCGGAGATCGTGGCTGCCTTACAGGCTGCCTACCGGGCAACCATGCGTTTCTCAATGGAGCAAAAGTTTAAGCAAAATTAGGGATTTTAAATTACGTTTCCCCCAGATAAGACACACCCCGCTGAACAGTCGGGGTGTGCTGATTTACTCCACCAAGTCCCCTTGGAAGTCTATTTCTTCCAAGCACGCCCTGTAATCCCGCCGTTGTTCTCTGCCCCTATACGACTTCCAGTCCCAAGTCAAGACGGACACCGTGCCCGCGAACTGTGGTCAGGTAGGTATGATGGGGATCAGCATCGGCCAGACGCTCACGGAGACGACGGATCAAGGCATCCAGAGCCTGTTCAGAAACGCCTTCAGCTTCAGCTTCGGTCCATACCGACTCAACCAGGTCGCTTCGACTGACAACCTGCCCGGCATGGGTATAGAGAATTTGCAACAAGCGGAATTGTGGGGCCGATAGTGGTGGTACAATCTCCACCCCACCGACCCACACCCGCCGAGACAACGCATCCAGCGTGAGCTGGTTGGATTGGACAGCCAGTACCGCCGGCAGAGTGCCATCCAGTGGGAGAGTGGCGTCGGAACTGAGGTAAACAAAATGTTGTGCCAGCGCAATCTGGACTTGATCGCCATCCTGTAAGCGCACCGGATCCATGACCACGGCGCCATTGCAGTAGGTGCCATTTTTACTACCCAAGTCTTCCATGAGCACACCATCAGCATCCGGGGTCAAACGGGCATGGTATCGTGAAATCTGACGATCAGCAATGACAATATCACAACCCGGATCCCGCCCAATGACAATTGTTTGGGAAACCGGCCAGCGTTGTCCATTCAATGGACCGGTCTGGGCAATTAAAATGGGGACTTCGGGTGGAATTTCATGCATGGGGAGATCTGCTTCTTTTCTAGTATAATAGTAATCAGGCAATTCGACAACCTGACAGCCTCCAACCCCAACAACGCCGAATTGAAGTGGATTGGATTTGCTGTCAAATATTTCTCAGGACTGCGCACCATGCCCTTACCGCTGAAAGCTGGAGAGGTGCTGCGCAGCCGCTACCGGATCCGTCGGATTATTGGCCAGGGTGGGATGGGCAGCATCTACCTGGCGGATGACCAGCGGCTGGAAGGGCGGCTGTGTGCTCTCAAAGAAGTGGAACACGACCGCACCCTGCCGGCCGAACTTGTTCGGGAGGCGCGGGAGCAGTTTTTACGCGAGGCGACCGTGCTGGCCCGGCTGGATCATCCCAATCTGCCAAAAGTGTCCGACTTTTTCTCCATTGGCAGCCGAGATTACCTGGTGATGGATTATGTTCCCGGTAAAGATCTGCGCGCGTTGATGCTGGAAGCGCGGCAGGAAAACCGATTTTTACCGGAAGCGGATGTCCTGAACTGGGCAGCGCAGCTTTGTGATGCGTTAACCTATCTCCACAGTCAGGACCCGCCAATCCTGCATCGTGACATCAAACCCAGCAATCTCAAGGTGACGCCCAGTGGGTTGTTGAAATTGGTTGATTTTGGACTGGTAAAATTACTGGCGCCGGGGGAAATGACCATCACCATCCTTCAGGGACAGGGAACCGCGCTTTATACACCCTTGGAGCAATATGGCGGGGATAGCGGACACACTGATGTCCGCAGTGATATATACGCCTTTGGCGCGACGCTCTACCACCTGCTGACGAATACGCAACCGGCAGACGCCCGGGAACGTTTTCTCTCGCCAGAGAGCCTGGTCCCCCTACGAAAAATCAACCCGGAAATCAGCTCACGCAGCGAACGGGCGATACTCTGGGCCATGGGGGTCCATCCGGACGAGCGTCCTGAGACCGTGGAGCGGTTCCGCCAAACTCTGCTTGGTGACCAGCCCACCCTGCCTCGTCCGACCATAAATCGAACCGTCCAACTGAAGGATCTCCTGGAACAGCCCACGGAAAGTGGGCTCATGTGGGCACTGGCGCTATTAACGCTGGTCACATTTGTCCTGACGGTTTCACGTTAACAAACCGCAGGCCCCACATGGGACAGTGATCGGGCGGAATGCACAACGGCCGTCCCGCCAAGGTTCAGCCGGCCAATAATATGATTCATCTGTGCCCGGTCAGATCGGAACCCCGGACCTTTAAAGTCCTACGGCTGGCGACGCCGCATGATCTGCTGCCAAATCCAACCTGCCAGCCAACCCAACAGGACACCCGGCAGGGTAAAACCAACTGTGGCACCCAGCCGGGCTGATCCCAGCCAACCCGGGGATCCACGCGAGAGTATCAACAATAGAAGATAGGCCAGCAAGCCCCCCAGTCCGGACAGGAGAGCCCACCGTACCCCCCAGCGGATTGATACCCGCCGACGGGCCAACGCGTAGATGGCGGCCGCTCCACCCCAAGACAAGGCAGCTGCCAGCAACCAATGAAGGCCGGTCAAGCCAGAGGGAGGTTCTGCCACAGGTGGCGCTTCGGGGGTGGGCGAAGGAGTGGCGGTCGGTTCCAGCGTGGGGGTAACCGACGGTTCCAGGGTGGCCACCAATACCGTCGGGACTGCGCCTTGGTTTTCAGCCACGTTTAATTGAATAATATCAGAAGAGTATGCCGGATCACTGATGACACGAATCTGTAATGCCCCGGCCGACTGGATGCGATAGCTCGCATGGGCCACACCCTGCTCGGTAACCGTCTCTATCTGCTGGGTGGTGGTGGTTTCACCCCCAAGCTCAAACACAAATCGCACCACCGTACCATCCGGCACCATGTGACGATTGCGGTCCAAAATAAGCCCCGTTCGCAGGGGGATGGTATCGCCAATCAAGTAACTGGGGGCGGGCGTGGGTTCTGGCGTTCCAGTAGTATTAGGGGTGGCGGTGGCGGCGGGCAGGTCAAGGTAAAGTGGAATGACTTGGGCCGGGTCAGGCGAAGTGGATTCAATCAAATCGTACCCCACTCCGGGAACAGTGACCGGCAGAGCGCCGGTTGGGGATATTTCTTGAAAAAGGATACGCGCCGCCACATTCACAAAATCTGGCGATTTGCTATAAAGGCCATAATAAGCTGTCAAAACAGAAATATCCGTTGCATCCAGATAATAGGGGGCATTAAGCGCAAAAACAATCACGTGTCTGCCGGAAAGTAAATCAGGACGCTGTGAAAGCATCTGCCGAAAAGCCGCCGAAGCCGGACGATCAGCATCTTCCCCGAGCATCATGACCACCACCCAGTTGGCACTCTGGAGATCTGTCTGCAGTACCGGCTGCGCCAGTGGATCATCAAGCAGAGCCTTAAGATCCTTAAAAGAATAAGAATAAAGCCGGGATGCAGAAATCTGGCCACCGCCTTGGGGGCCGTACAATCGCTGGACGGCCAATTGCAGATCACTGACACCCAAAAGGGTTTGTTCCGGACAGTTGGAACAGGCGCGGGCGTTATAAGTATCGGTTAAAAACAGGATACGGTCGTTTGCATTAGGTGGGCGGGGCAGGTCCAGACTTAACTGAGCGGCTGTGGGGCTGAGCAGAGTGACACTCTGGCGCGCAACTTCAAATGACACAGTTTGAGCCTGTCCCACCAAGGGCAGGGAATCGGCCGCAGGAAGAACTTCATTCAAGGTAAATTCATCGTATAGACGGAATTTGAGCGTCAGAATGCGTTCAACCGATGCGTCAACGCGCTCAGCAAAAGCAGTGTCCTCTCGATATTTTTGTGTGAAAGAGGCCAGCGTGCTCAGCAGTGTGGTATATGAATCCAAATCCCCGGTGGCAGTAAATTCATCCACATAAAGGAGATCATTACCGGCCAGGAAAGCACTACGAGCTACAGCACGGGCATCAAATGTGCGTCCCGTGGGATCATAAAAACGTCGAACAGCCTGGCTCCCCAGATCATCACTCACAATGACACCCATATTGTCCCGCCAGACAGCTAGTTCAGGCAATGTCAGGATTTGTTCCAGCGCGGCCGCGTCCAGACTGACTGGACGGGTGGTGGCACGGATGTTTCCTTGAAAACCCTGGTAACGGATATGCGAAACCAAAAGTCCGTCCGTGGTAGATGCCGCATCCGGGGCTTTACCAGTAACCGCAAAAAAAGGGGCCAGTTCAATTTGTTTTAACGATTCCAGACTCTTGCGAACCGTGGCAACTTCTTCCTCCGGAGGGCGATCCGAGCCGCCGCGCCCGGGAAAGTGCTTGGCAATGACAGCCAGCCGGTTACGGCTGCCGGTATGCAAACCATTAATATAAGCAGCGCCCATTTCTCCAACCCAGTATGGATCACCGCCAAAAGTACGGGTGCCCAGATCATCACTGGTTTCAGAGCGCAGAACATCCAATACATCGAGGGACGGGCCCAGATAAAGATTGAATCCCAGGGCCTCCAGTTCACGTCCCATGACCGTACCCACTTGCTGGGCCAGCGGCGGTTTCCAAGTGGCGCCAATGGCCATCAAATTGGGCAGTGGCGTCAGATCGTTGAAGATTTCATCATAGGGGGCCAAGTCCCCCTCTTGTGAAACGCCCACAAACAGGGGAATGTAGGTTCCGGTGGTATCAGCTGCACCGGTTTGCAGTGCGGTGATCAGATTCCGGGCTGCGATGGATGTCCCTTCCGGACCGGTAAAATTATCGTTATCAGCACTCAGCACGACCCCGCCCACATGTTGGTTAACAATCAAATCATAAATTTGAGAGTCGGCATCAACATTCAGGCCATCAAAAGTCACCAGGAAAAGCTGGCCGACCTTTTCCTGGGGGGTCAGCTGAGTCAGCAGTGTCTGGGCGCGCAATTGGGGGTCATCAAGCTGGGCCACAGCACGCCCAGAGGGATATAACACTGCAGTCAGCAGAGCCGCCAGGGTAAGCAGCAGGAGGGTTCGTCGGGCGATCATTATTCCCTGGCTCCATAACGCTGCACCAGCGCGGCATGGATTTCAGGCTGGATATTGCCCCCCGTGAGGACAACCACAGCCGGCCGGGCCATGACCTGACCATTCAACACGGCCGCCAAGGCCACCGCTGCCGAGCCTTCAATCATCTCCCCATATCGTTGCCAGGCAAAAGCAACGGCCTGCCCAATCTGTTCTTCAGAAACCAACACCAGATCGTCCACCAGCGATTTCACCAAGGGGATCGTCACCGCATCGGCTTCAACCGCGCCAGCCAGGCCATCCGCCAAACTGTCTGTTTCAATAACATCAGCCTGGGTACCCCGATGAAACAAACCATGAAAGAAGGCTGAAGCTTGGGATTGAACTCCGATCAGTCGGGGAGGATGGGGAAGGCGACGCAGCGCCAATCCAATCCCCGCAATCAAACCGCCGCCACCCACAGGAACCAAACAGATCGGTGCCGGAAAAGGGCTGAGTTGTTCCAAAAGTTCAAGCCCCAATGTGGCCTGACCGGCAATCACCTGGCCATCATTGTAAGGGGAAATCCAAGCCCGATCCTGTTCTGCGGCAAAATCCCGGGCAGTGCGTTCTGCGAGTTCATATCCTCCCGGAACAGTGCGCACCTCAGCGCCAAGTTTGGCCATGGCAGCCAATTTAATCGGCGCCGCATGGTCTGAGGCAAAAACAATCACCGGGGCTGAAATCTCCTGCGCTGCCAGGGCAACGCCTTGACCATGATTACCTGCCGATGCACACACCAATCCACGACTGCGCTCCCAGGGCTGCAGGGATAACACCTTGTTGGTTGCTCCCCGCAGCTTAAAAGAACCCGTTTTTTGTCGATTCTCCCATTTAAGGTAAAGGTCCAGTTCGGCATCATAGACAAGTGGGGTGATGTGCACGCGCCCAGCCAAGCGCGCGGCGGCAGCATCCAGCCACTCAGACGGAATCATGCCATGCTCTCCAAGGTCTGCCGCGCCAGCAGTGGATCATCGGTGAAAATGCCATCCACCCCGGCGGCAAACAAACGGTGCATTTCCTGTGGATCATTGACCGTCCAAACATGAACACGACGATTAAGGGTGTGTTGATGTTGGATGAACTCCAGGGTTGCATCCGTCAGATATGGGTGCACAATCTCGGGGGCAACCCGTCGGCCGAACCAAGCCATGGTCTTTCGCCGGGCCGCACCCTCGGAAAACAGAATCGCCACCGGAACCTGGGGCAGCATCTGCCGGATTCGGACTAGATTTAGTGGCTGAAAGGATGAAAAAATCACCTGATCCGCATTATTCAGTCGTTTGATCAAATCAGCTACTTTTATGGTTAGGGCATCAAGCGGTGAGGTGTAGTTGGTCAACTCAACATTGACCAAGATATTTCGCCCAACGGTTTCAAAAACCTCGGCCAGGGTGGGAATACGCTCACCCCGAAAACGGGGGGCAAAAAAAGATCCGGCATCCAGTTCGCGCAGTCCGGCCCAGGGAAGGTGATTTACAAAACCCTTGCCATTCGTGGTGCGATTGACGGTTGGATCGTGAATGACAACAATTTGACCATCAGCACTGAGCTTGGCATCCAGTTCAATCGCAGGAGCACCATGCTCCACAGCCAGACGAAAGGAAGCCAGGGTATTTTCCGGGGCATGCGCACAGGCCCCACGATGGGCAAAGAAGATGGGACGCGCCAAGTTAGTCAGAAGGTTCATAGTTCAACAAAATAAGAATCAGAAGCCCGGTCAAGCAAATCTCGGCTCATCGCTGGTTCCACATTCATGTAACGGGCAATATCCAAGATTTGATCGCATAAATCACGCGGATGGGAAGCTCGCAGCTTGCGGTTGCGTTTGATGTAATGTTCTTGAAGTAGATACGCCAAGCCTTGATCCGAATACTGGACACCTTTTTGCCCGGAGACACGCCGGAAAATCTCTCGATATTCCTCATAGGTTGGATCACCAATTTCAACCTTATGACGCAGACGGCGAAGAAAGGCCTCATCGACCAACTCACGCGGAGGCAGATTGGTTGAGAAAATGACCAGGACATCAAACGGGACTTCAATTTTGCGTCCGGTGTGCAGTGCCAGATAATCAATCCTGTTTTCCAATGGAACAATCCAGCGATTAAGCAAATCGCGAGGGCGAACTTGCTGGCGGCCAAAGTCATCAATCAACAAAATGCCACCATTGGACTTCATTTGAAAGGGAGCCTCATAGAATTTTAGGGTATCATCAAACACAAGGTCCAATCCAGCCAAGGTTAATTCCCCCCCGGTGACAATGAATGGGCGGCGGATGCGCATCCAGCGCGGATCACGCCGCGCACCAGTTCGGAGCGAACCGGTGCCCATTGGGGTTGCATCCTCCTCCGGCGCAACTTGGTGGTTGACAGAATCATACAGCTTGATGACCTGTCCATCCACGCTGATGGCATAGGGAATATACATTAATTGGGATTGGATCAAATTCCCTACAGCACGTGCCACGCTGGTCTTACCGTTTCCTGGTGGACCGTACATGAAAATGGAGGTGCCAGAGTTTACTGCCGGTCCCAGGCGGGAATACGCTTTTTCAGACAGAACCAAGTGTGCCAGTACCTGCCGCATCAACCGATTGGTGATCTGGAAGCGGCCGCGGCTCTGACGGCGGATGGATTCATTGTAAACGGCAATCGGTACTGGAGCGGGACCAGCATATTGACTGCGATCCAATGCTTCACGGGCACGGGCGATGCCGGCACCCGTAATGGCGTAGACATAAGCCCCCTCGCCCAGACCCATTTGTGAAGTGCGGACTTCCAGCAGCTTTTCGCGCTTCAAGGCTTCCAACAACTGATCCACAATGCCAGTAAAAGGCAAGGCGATATCTTCAGCAATGCGGAAACCGGTCATGTAACCCTGGAAGTACATGATCTTCAATACCAAATCCTGCAACCAGAGTGGTGACAGTCCGGTATCCTCCATTTTGGAGATGGGTGGCGGAACAAATGACATGGCGCCTGTACCCACAGGGGCACTGCCAGCTGAAGATTGCGCCGGGCGGGGTGGCATAGTTGTCATGAAAATCCTCCTTCTAAGTCGTGAGGGACAATGGCACTCCTTATTATAGCGGTTTTTGATCTCCGACGGTTACGGATTGAAGGGCAGGTTTTCTCTCATGTTTTAATATCCGAATAGGGATACTTGTATTCTTTGGCTTTTCAATTACAATGAAATACAAAGCGCTGTGTTTACCGGCAGATAAGGAGTGAGACATGGCTGAATTTTCGCGCTACGAAGTGTATATGCTGCTCAACCAGCCCAAACCTCTCTGGCTCTCCCATCTCAACCTGAGCGGCATGGATTTGCGCGGCGTGGATTTACGCGGCGCAACCCTCATCAAAGCGGACCTGACCGGCACGCATCTGGAAGGTGTGGATTTGCGCGAAGCAAATTTAGGTGGTGCCACACTGCAAGGTTCTATTATTATCGGGGCCGATCTGCGAAAGGCCAATTTGCGCGGCGTCAATTTACGCAACTGTGATTTACGGGAGGCCAACCTGGCAGAAGCCGATTTGTATGAAGCGGATCTGGCTGGGGCCAACCTGCTGGATGCCAACCTGGGCGGGGCTGATCTAACCAACGCCAATCTGACCGGTGCCAATTTGCTGCGCGCAAATGTGCCCGATTACCGGATACTGCGGGCAAAATCCTTGACCGGTGCCACAATGCCAGATGGCACCCGCAGCGACTGATTTTCACGGTGGAGGCGCGAATGATTGAGCGGGTGCGTTTTGAGATTTATCAAAATACCCAATTCCTCATTGAGGATTTTTCCGAGAGTTCCCGAGATGAGTTATTGCAGACAGCCGCTGCAGCCCGTCAGGTAATCCAGTCTCAGCCTCCGCACTCGGTACGCATTCTGGTCCTGGCCTATCGGCCACATATAGACGTTGATACTGTCCGGGCATTGAAAGATACCGCTGCGGAAAATGCGCCATTCGCCCTGGCAACGGCGGTGGTGGGGCTGGACAGTTTCATGAAAATGTTGCTTAAAGGCGTGGAGGTCGTTTCTGGCCGCAATTTCACCCCATTTGACAGCGAGGAATTGGCCCGCAAATGGCTGGCTGAGCAA
Source organism: Anaerolineaceae bacterium (assembly GCA_035340555.1). Classification (GTDB taxonomy): domain Bacteria; phylum Chloroflexota; class Anaerolineae; order Anaerolineales; family Anaerolineaceae; genus JAGOFZ01. The sequence continues at coordinate 14,650 of DAOQTN010000002.1, forward strand.
AAACAATAATTTGGAGTGCCTCATGTCTGTTACCGTCATCCTGCGCAAACAAGAACATATCCTGCCCCAGGCCCCCACTGTCAAGCGCGCCATGGAACTGATGGATGTGATACCGGAAACTTATTTGGCGGTCCGCGACGGTGAACTGCTGACTGAAGATGACCGATTAAATGACGGCGATGTGATTCGCCTAATTCCGGTCATCTCAGGGGGTAACCAGTGAAGTGCAAAAAATGCGGCGAACGCGCCGTCATTAAAATGCCCCAGCATCATCTGGCGCTATGTCGTCAGGATTATATTGACTGGTTTATTGGACAGACCACCCGCAACATTAAAAAATACCAACTGGCTAACCCAAGTGACCGTATTCTGGTGGCAGTTTCAGGAGGCAAAGACTCGCTCGCCCTTTGGGATGTATTATGGCGGCTGGGATATAAAGTTGACGGAATGTATATTCACCTGGGTATCACCGGGACAGTCAATTACTCAACCCTGTCACAAGCCTACGTCGAAAAATTTGCGGCTGCGCGGGGTTTGTCACTGGAGGTTGTGCACGTTGCTGAGCGATATGGCCAAAACATTCCCGATCTGGCCGGTCAAAGTGCCCGAGGACGGTATAAGCCCTGTTCTATCTGCGGTCAAATCAAACGTCACATCATGAACGCCGCCGCCATGAGCGGCAACTATGATGTGTTAATGACAGCCCACAACCTGGATGACGAAGCGGCAGTTCTGTATCTTAATACCATGAACTGGGCAGTGCCCATGCTCGCCCGCCAGGCCCCCCGGTTGGAAGCGCATCATGGACTGCCGCATAAAGCGAAGCCATTCTGCAGGTTTTATGAACGCGAAACCGCCGCATATAGCCTGCTGCAAGGAATTGAATACATTGAAGACGAATGTCCCTATTCAGCCGGCAGCACGCTCCTGTACTACAAAACGGTGCTAAACCGCATGGAGGCAGAACATCCCGGTACAAAAATGCAGTTTTACGTGCAATTTTTACAGGCCCGAGCCGTGTTGTTTCCTGCGGCGATGCAGGAGGCAGATCGCTCTGATCTTCATCCCTGTCCCCAATGTGGTCAGCCGACCAGTCGGGAAGGTATCTGCAGCTTCTGCAAACTGGTAAATTCCACCAATTCACCCTGCTTCCCAAACTGTGATCCAACATGATAACGGTTGTGATCACAGTTCACTCCATCGGTTTCCCGGCCAAGGCCGATTGCAATAGGCGTTTCGCTCTCCATTAAATTAACGGTTAACTTAACGGTGGACAGAGGCTGTCAGTTTTAGCTGGCGGAGGTTGCCCATCATCCGTTTAAAATAAACATCTCTCCCTTGATGGGGTCGGGGTTGCATGAATTCCGGTTAAAACAACACCCATGGTGGCCAGTTACATTGACTGTGAAGCACGTATGGGGCATATACATCGCCAAACGATTAAGAGATAAACACAACCTGCTGACACCTGCTGACCTGCAGTTGACAGTTTCTGGATTCGGTAGTACACTAGTTCTATGAACGGCATAATATATAGTATCAGCATTGACCTTGGTTTGCAAAGTTTTTCCGGGTTCTCCCTAGGTAAGTTGATTGAAAATCCGCGCCGGTGGAGCAAAAACCTGACAAAACGGCGCGCCCTTCAGTGCTGCACAATCAGCCAAGTTGAAGGCAGTCGGCGTCAGAAGGAAAACGACCGCCAGGCGGTCCAACTGCATACACATCTAGCCAATCAACGGACGGTCTCCACCAGCTCAGTAGCCGGCTGGTTGCGGGGAAGAACCGGATGGCGATTGAGTATCTTTCTCCCAACGGCATGCCGGATAACCGACGTCTGTCGCTCTCCTCGCCTGAGGCAGGCTTGGGACGGTACCGCAGATGATTGAGTACCCGGCTGAAAGCGCCGGCATTCAGGTCATTGCCGCAATCCCGTTCCATTCCGCCCAGGCGTGCAGCGGGTGCAGGAACATGGTCCCAAAGGATTACCAGTTCGGATTTGTGAATACCGCCTCTTTGGCAGGACAAAACCCATTCGAACGGTATCGGGCAGGCGTCAACGTGTCACGTTGGAGAGAACATTACCTGATAAGCCCTCGCCTTATGGCGGCAGGGACCGTCACATGTGGATCAATTATGGATATAATAAAGACATCTTGACCAATAGGAGAATTAACATGGCGCGAAAACCCTCCCAACCTGCAGAATCAATACCTCAAAATTCATCCATGGATCAGGCCCGGCGCACCTTGTTGGATCGCGCTCTGGGTGATATTGTCAAGCGCTATGGCGAAGGCTCCATCATGCGCATGGGCGAAGCCCACCAACTTGCGGTCGACGTCATTCCCACAGGCTCCCTCTCGTTGGATATTGCTCTGGGTGTGGGCGGTTTGCCCCGCGGGCGCATTACCGAGATTTATGGACCGGAATCTTCGGGCAAAACCACCTTGTGCCTGCATACAGTGGCCGAAGCTCAAAAGCTTGGTGGAACGGCCGCTTATATCGACATGGAACACGCTCTTGATCCCGCCTATTCCGCCCGACTGGGAGTGGATATTGACAACTTGCTGGTTGCCCAGCCTGATATGGGCGAGCAGGCGTTGGAAATTGTCGAAACATTGGTTCGCTCGGGAGCCGTGGACATCATCGTCATCGACTCCGTTGCCGCGCTTGTTCCCCGGGCTGAAATTGAAGGGGATATGGGCGATGCATCCATGGGCATGCAAGCCCGGTTGATGTCTCAAGCGCTGCGCAAGCTCTCAGGAGCCATCAACCAAACCAAAACAGCCGTGCTCTTCACCAATCAGCTGCGCCAAAAAATTGGAGTCATGTTTGGTAATCCTGAAACCACTTCTGGTGGTATGGCTCTGAAGTTTTATGCCTCGGTGCGTCTGGACGTCCGCCGCATCCAATCAATTAAAGTCGGTGCCGACATCATCGGAAACCGGGTGCGTGTCAAGGTTGTGAAAAATAAAGTTGCTCCGCCATTCCGGGTGGCCGAATTTGATATCATGTACAATGAAGGCATCTCAAAGGTTGGCGATATCATCGATCTGGCGACCCAGCTTGAAATCGTCACCAAACGGGGAGCTTTCTTCTCTTATGGTGAGCAACGCTTGGGTCAGGGCCGCGAAAACGCCAAGGAGTTCTTGCGTCAGAACCCGCCTTTGTCCCACGAAATAGAAACTGCAATTCGTCAGCAGGTGCTCAGCGGCGAGGCTGTGATTACTTTAGGTGGCGGTGATGGCGAAGCAGAGGCTGATGGGGAATAATAATATCTTCATGAACACAACACAGCGTCTTACCGGCTTGGGACTTGCAGTAATCATCCTGCTGTTGAGTCTGACTGCCTGCCGCCTGCCGCAACCAGAACAAAAAGCTCCACAGGCTGATGCGCCGCTGTTTGTGCCCCCCACCCCCATTCCGCCCACTCCTACCATCGATGGGATCGAGAGCGTCACTCAATCCATCACCCAGAGCGCGGCCTGCGAAGACTTGCTTAGTTTTATTGCGGATGTGACCATCCCGGATGGCAGTCAGGTGCAGCCTGGTTCAACCTTGGATAAACGCTGGGAAGTCCAAAACAGCGGAACCTGTAACTGGAATGAGAATTACCGACTGCGATTAATTGCCGGAGAGGCCCTGGGGGCCAACAGTGAACAGGCACTGACCCCAACCCGTAGTGGCACCAACACGGTGATCAGGATTGTTTTCACTGCGCCAATGGAGCCTGGAGACTACCGCAGTGCATGGCAGGCCCACAACCCAGATGGTTTGCCGTTTGGAGACCCATTCTTCATTGATTTTTCTGTCATCCAACCTGAAGTGGTCTTGACCCCCACCTTATCACCATAAGTCTGACCTGCCGCGCATCCTTAAATCAATACTTAAGATAATACTTTAACAGAACAGGGCGAACCAGTATCGGTTCGCCCTGTTCTGTTCATATGCCGCAGATTTACTCAGGGGCTGGGAGTGGTTGTCGGGCAGGTGTCCACACTGTAATAATAACCGCAAGCATCATAGCAGGTGGAAACCACGCATTGCAGACCCCCCGGATAGGTGCGATTTTCAGTTTCACAATGCACATTCTGGCCGCGTTCCGGGCACCAAGTGTTGGGATTCCCCACCGGGGTTGCCGTGGGCAGAGGGCGGACCGGACCGGGAATGGTCGCTTCGTAAAATGGCAGGGCATCGCCTTGACGATATAACGCTAGGGTTACATAAGTAAAATATGGCAGTAATGGTCCATTACAAAATAAGGTATCTGGAACGTTGGCATCCAAGGAACAGGTATAAAGGACATTATTAATTTTGGCACCATAAGCTTCTGTAATTCCAGGAATTTTCAAGGCCACAACCGGTTGGCGATTGGCGTAGCTTTCCTGCCAGAGAACCTGGATAAGGCTGTAATCCGGTGTCGCGGTCGGAGTGATCGTCACCGTCGGCGTCAGCGTGGGCGTGTTGGTTGCTGTCGGTGCCGGTGTATCGCTTGGCAACGGCGTCTCAGTAGGCACCAGCGTTTCAGTATTGGTGGGCGTGGGGATGGCTGTGGGGACGGGTGTTGGTACGGGAGTACAAGCCGCGAGGATGATCGCTACCAGGATCAACAGCCCCATCAAGGTATATTTATGCATTTTGATCTCCTAATTGATTTAAGGCCCAACCGTGGGTGTCACAGCCAGGCAGGTATCAACACTATAGTAGTAACCACAAAGATCATAACATGTGGTAATCCAACAATCATATTGGTGATAATATTCCGGCTCACAGGTGATGTGTTGTCCCCGCAAGGGGCACCAGGTATCCGGAGCGCCAACCGGGATTGGGGTTGGTTCCGGAAATGGATACCCACCGATATAGCCATTAAAGAATGGAGTGGTTTCTCCTGGGTGGGTGAATTCTGCCGCCACCGGTTTCATGTAACCTGTGATGGGGCCAACACAGAAATATTTATCCGGGTAATTTACATCCAGGACACAGTTATAATAATTACCATTCAGTCGCGTAATATAGGGTTCATCTATTCCCGGAAAAGCCAGAATGATCAAATAATCCGAGGTAGCCACACGGTAATCTTGGGCGATGACCCGCACCTGGCTAAAGTCAGGCGTGGGTTTGGGTGTCCAACTTGGCGTTGGGCTCAGGGTCGCAGTCGGCAGCGGCGTGGGGGTATCCGTCAGAGTCGGTTGCAGCGTTGCTGATGGCCGGGGGGTAGCGGTATCTGTTGGTGCGGATGTTGGTGTGGGGACGGAAGTTGAGGTGGTGCAGGCGGCTACCAACAGGGATGATAAAAACATTATTGCCAAGAGAACAAATAATCGTTTCATAAATTTTGGCGGTGGGGAGCACCCACTTTTAGTGGGTGGAGGAAACCGTCCTCCTCCTTTCAGAAATTGTGCAAGATCCTCTTATGGAAGATGTTTCAATGTCGTGTTGATCGTAAAGTCCTGATTGAACAGTGGGACAGAGTTGAAAGCCAGGGAAAACTTTTGCCATTTCAAACACGACTCTGGGGTTCTCAACCGGTCATCCGGACCAGTGTCTGACGATTGGAGGTGCCAGTAATCCTTCAGAAGTTCAATTCTATGGGATCCAGTAACAATCCGTTTTTGTAGCAGGTTGACCAGTCCACTCCTGCTGTCAAGTTAATGTTTTCACCACGGGAGTACTGCAAAAACCAGCAGCACTCCCGTGGTGAGTTTACAGCGAATCATCCTGCGCCAGAGATTTATGTGCCTTCCTGCCAGGATCCGAGGTAGGCAACCTGTTCGGGGGTGAGGGTATCGATCTGGACGCCCATGGCGCTTAGTTTAATACGGGCGATCTCATGATCAATTTCTTCCGGGACGCTGTAGACGCGGCGTTCCAGTGTTTTGCCGTTGCGGACCATATACTCGGCAGCCAGGGCCTGATTGGCAAAAGACATATCCATCACGCTGGCGGGGTGGCCTTCAGCCGAAGCCAGGTTAATCAGGCGGCCTTCCCCAAGCAAGAAGAGAGACCGGCCATCCTTGGTGACATATTGTTCAACAAAAGGCCGCACCAGTTTTTTCTCCACCGACATTTCAGCCAGTGCCGGAATATTGATTTCAACATTGAAGTGACCCGAGTTGGAAATAATCGCGCCATCTTTCATTGCTTCAAAATGATGGCGATCCAGTACATTAAGGTCACCGGTGACCGTGCAGAAAATATCCCCGATCCGGGCAGCATCAGCCATGGGCATGACCCGGTAACCTTCCATCACAGCTTCCAGTGCCTTGAGTGGATCAATCTCGGTGACAATGACATTGGCACCCAAACCCCGGGCGCGCATGGCCAGACCGCGGCCGCACCAACCATAACCAGCGACAACAAAGGTTTTACCTGCCAGCAAAACGTTGGTGGCGCGTACAATGCCATCAATGGTGGATTGTCCGGTTCCATAACGGTTATCGAAGAAGTGCTTGGTCATGGCATCATTAACCGCAATGACAGGGAACATCAAGGCGTTGTCTGCCGCCATGGCACGCAAGCGAATCACACCTGTAGTGGTTTCTTCGGTGCCGCCCAAAATGTTTGGCAGCAGATCACGGCGATCCTTGTGCAGTGTCCCAACCAGATCTGCACCATCATCCATGGTAATCTGAGGGCGGTGATCCAGAGCGGCATTAATGTGCCGGTAATATGTCACATTATCTTCGCCTTTAACCGCAAAAGTAGGGATTTCAGAGAATGAAACCAGTGCTGCGGCCACATCATCCTGGGTTGACAGGGGGTTGGATGCAGTCAGGACCACTTCAGCACCGCCGAGTTGCAAGGTACGCATCAGGTTTGCTGTTTCAGCGGTCACGTGCAAACAGGCTGACATGCGAATGCCCGCCAGGGGGCGTTCCTTGGCGAAACGTTCGCTGATGCTCCGCAACACAGGCATTTCACGAGCAGCCCATTCAATCCGCCGGCGTCCGCCTTCAGCCAGGGAGAGATCTTTCACGTCGTACTGGGTCATACTTCCTCCTAAAAAATGATGAACCGGGGCATGGACGCCCCGGAAGGGGTTTTGCCAAAAGCCGATATATTGTATCGCGATTCTGGGTAATGTTCCATGTTCGGCGGCAGATAACGCCGTAACTCAGTGTATCAAGATATCCAGGACACCCCGATCGTCGAAGTGTTGGCGATATCGGGCGACAAAATCCGGGAGCGTATAAGTGTGGCTCTGAGGACCGCGTTGCTCCAGGACATAGGTCGCAGCCAATGCACCCATCCGGCCACAAATGGACCAGTCAAGGCCCAATTGCCAGCCGCGTAAAAATCCGCCCCGGAAAGCATCCCCCACACCGGTGGGATCAAGAATTTCGGTGGCAGGGACAACCGGTACGGTGACTTCCTTTCCATCAGCAAAAATGATGGCGCCTTTCTCACCCAGTGTCACCACCAGGATTTTTACCAGCGAGCGCATATCCGTGGCGCTGAGGCCGGTGTGTTTTTGCAACAGTTCAAATTCATATTCGTTGCAGAAGAGACTATAGGCCCCTTCGACACCGCGCCGCAGTTCCTCTCCACTTAAGCGCACTACCTGCTGGCTGGGATCATACAGGTAAGGCAATCCCATTTGCCGGCATTCCCGCACGTAGCAATCCATGGCTTGCGGATCATTGGGCGAGATGACCACCAAATCAACCCGATACTTTGTCAGTTCGGCCAGGGACAGCTGGCTGGCAAAGGCCATCGCACCGGGATAAAAGCTGGCAATTTGAGCATTGGAGCGGTCAGTATTACAAAAAAATGAGGCTGTAAATACCCCAGGCACAAGACGGGCAAAAGCAGTATCAACCTGCTTGCTTTCAAGCCAGGCACGGTAATCCTCAAAGTCCTCACCAACGGTGCCAAAAATAAGCGGTCGATCACCCAACAGCGCCAGGGTGTAGGCAATATTCGGCGCCGTGCCACCGCGCTGGCGGACCATTGAATCCACCAGGAAGGAAAGCGAGATGCAGTCCAACCGTTCCTGCAGGATGTGATCCTTGAAGTAACCCGGGAAGGTCATCAAATAATCATAGGCAATGGATCCAGTGCAAACAATGGTCATAACAAACCTCTTAGAGTGAACCAGATTGAGCCCGGCTCAAAAGGCGGGGCAGGTGGATATGATACGGGGGATAAATCGTTCCCAAGTCGGTGACCAGGGCGGTAATCAGGGTATGGGGCGTGACATCAAAGGCTGGATTGCGTGCGCTTGCACCTACCGGAGCAATGGGATCACCATTGATGGTCAGGTTTAAAACTTCATCGGCAGAGCGCTCCTCAATCGGGATATGATTACCGTCAGGCAGGCTGAGGTCAACCGTTGAAGTGGGCATCACGGCATAGACCGGGACATCATTGGCATGGGCAGCCAGCGAAAGCATATAGGTGCCAATCTTGTTGGCCACATCGCCATTGGCTGCCACCCGGTCCGCTCCAAAAAAAACTTTCTGGGCTTCTCCCCGGCGCAAGAAAT
>DAOQTN010000003.1:0-20430 GCA_035340555.1 Anaerolineaceae bacterium
CGTGGTGGATATGCCCGAGATCAAAACCATCCGCCTGCCGATCATCCTCAAGTAAGTCGGCATCCAGTCCGGTTATCAGCCTGGCTGCTTGCGCAGCCAGGCTTTTTTTATTGATTCATACCCTCGATTTTGTTGATTTGTCTTGGGGGTTTCTGATTTGGATCTCTGGTTTGTGGTTTTTTCCTTGTTTTATTTGAAGATGAGCACTGCCCGAATCGTGAGCGTGCTATAATCAGTGTATTCCCGGGAGAAAAACATGACTGATCATATCCGCAAGCTTACCTGCCCATCCTGCGGTGCTCCACTCAAAGCAGCCGAAGAAGACCGCCGAATTCAATGCCAGTACTGCCACACCATGGTGGATCTTCCTGACAGCCAAGAGCCGATCGAGGAGAAGCCCATTGTTATCAACCTGTCAGATTTCCAACCCCGGGAAGCGCCCAAAAGAACGGCGACCTTTCTGGGAGTGCTGATTTTCGCGCTGGCCGTGGTCCCCATAGGTATTATTCTTCTGCTGATTGGATTGGACAACTCTAAAAAAACCATCAGCCCGGGCGAGATTGTCTACAGCGTTGTCAATCAGGTTTTAATCAGCGACGAACACACCGGTGCAACGGCGGATATGATGGGGATTGCCTATACTTCTGATGACAGCCACCGGCTGGTGTATCTGGATTTTGACCAAACCCCGGTCATCCGTTGGAAAAGTGAGGACCTGGGGGATGAGAGTTATCGAGTGCAACACTTTGTCCAGGGAGACCAGGTTATCGTTGTTGAGGAGACTCACCTGCGCACCCTGAACAGAGCCGACGGCACCCTGCTGTGGGAAACCTCCCTGAGTGACAAATTGTCGTCAGCCTGTGATAACTGCCTGCAGGCAGATGATGAAAAAATCTATGTCCTGACCCAGATCGGCATTTTGCACACTTTTGATCGGCTGACCGGGCAGCAGTTGTGGAGCGCTGGTCTGGAAGAAACACCGGATACCATCCTCCTGTTCAGCAGCGGCCCGGGGGTTGTGGATAATCTAGCTGGCGTGCCTACTGTGATTATTTTTGACAAGGAAAATGGGCAACGGCTTTACACCATCCAACCTGTGTGCCCCAACCGGACCTTTACCAGTGATCCCCAGGAGATGGCCCTGTATTCCAATATCTGGACAACCGCAGACCGGAATGGTTTTTATGTGGCCTACGGTTTCTGGGAGCCCGGATGTCTGGATAAATGGAGCATTGAAAGCGGTGAGCGCACCTGGCAGGCTGAAGTATCAGAGGAAATTACCCGCAGCAGCAGCATCCTGCAGCTGTCGACCCCAGACACCCTGTACCTGGCGATTGAAAATGATGGCATCCTCTGGTCGGTGGACCTCAACAGTGGGGAGGCCAGGCAGCTGGCCACAGAGGAGAATTATTATCTGCGCCCACTATTCGCCCAGGATGGCATTCTGGTTGTTGAGGCCCAGCGCACTCGCGGCTCAACCCGATTTGAGATCTGGGGGCTGGATGGTGAAACCGGGGAGCGCAAATGGCAGGTCATTCCCACCGCCGAGGACTCGTTGGATCAAGAAGCCAGCTCAATCATGGATTCAGGCGGCGCATTTACGGTCCAAAACACCAGCAGCGGCATGGCCCTCATCCAGGCGTTTGATGATCCAGAACGGCTGACTTTTGATTTAATCGACCTGCATACCGGAGTGACCCAAAATCAGGCCAGTTACGCCATGCCGGAAACCTCCATTTTCACCCTTGAGAAGATTGGCTGGAGCGGTGACACCATCTGGATATACAGTGACGGCACCTACGCCTTTAATGGCGGCAGCGGTTTACGGGAAATTAAATGGCCTTGACCGATCCGCCGGGATGGTGAACGCCCAAAAGAATGACCGATCGCAGCCAAACAAAACTTTAACCTCACATTGGAAACCACATGACCACTGACGATGTCACCCCCATTCGACAACAATACCTTGAAATCAAGCGTCAGCATCCCAACGCCATTTTATTCTTTCGTTTGGGGGATTTTTACGAAACCTTTGACCAGGATGCCGAAACCACCAGCCGCGAACTGGATATCGTCCTGACGTCGCGAAACGTGGCCAAAGGGGTGCGGGTCCCCATGGCCGGCATTCCATATCATGCTGTTGAGAATTATCTGGCTCGATTGATTGAAAAAGGCTACCATGTCGCCATCTGCGAGCAGGTCGGGGACCAACCCTCACGGGGTCTGTTCCCGCGCCAGGTGGTGCGTGTGGTCACCCCGGGTACCCTGATTGAACCCGGATTGCTGCACAGCGACCGGAACAATTACCTGGCCTGTGTGAGCGTTCAGGATGAGCGCGCCGGAATTGCCTACGTGGATATCACGACCGGAGAGTTCGGCGTCACAGAAATGGAAGGCGAAAACCTTTTCAATGCCCTGCGGGCGGAATTGATCCGGCTAAATGCTGCAGAAGTATTGATGCCTGAGGCGCTGCAGCTGCCCGATGGCTGGCCGGGCCATATCAGCCGCTGGCCCGGCTGGCGGTTTGAAACCGGACGTTGCCAGGAAGCTTTGCTGCGTCAGTTCCAGGTGGGGTCTTTGGATGGTTTTGGCTTGCGCACCATGACGCTGGCGATCCGCTCTGCTGGGGCCATCGTCCAATATTTACAGGAGACCCAGGGAGCGGCACTTAAACTGCTGACAGGATTGTCCACCTACAGCCTGGACGAATTTATCACCCTGGATGCCGCCACCCGGCGCAACCTGGAACTGACTGAAACCATTCGGACGGGCAATGAACAGGGATCCTTGCTGGGAATCCTTGACTACACGGTGACCCCGATGGGCAAACGCCTGATCCGCCAATGGGTCAGCAAGCCACTGGTCAATCTGGCCGCCATCGAGCAGCGCCTGGACAGCGTGCAGCGATTTGTCGACAACGGGATGCTGCGGGCCGAGCTGCGGGCGGGATTGAAAGGATTAAATGACCTGGAACGGCTGACCAACCGGGTATTAAGCGGACACGCCACCCCGCGGGATTTGACGGCGCTGCGGGCGACGCTAAAAATGCTGCCGGATATTATGGATTTGCTGTCCGGTGAAACCGGATCGTTGAACGAACTGATCCAAACCCTGGATCCCTGTTCAACCGAATTGGCACTGCTGGAGCAAGCCATCAGCGATGAGCCCCCAGCCACGCTGCAAAATACCGGCATTATCCGCCCGGGCTATTCCGAAGAGCTGGATCACATCGTGGCGGCCAGTCGCCACGCACGGGAATGGATTGCCAATCTGGAGGCAGTGGAACGGGAACGCACCGGCATCAAAACATTGAAGGTGGGATACAACAAGGTTTTCGGGTATTACATCGAAATCACCCGAGCCAACTCGGAACTGGCCCCGACCGATTATATCCGCAAGCAGACCCTGGTCAACGCCGAACGCTACATCACCCCGGAGATGAAGGAGTATGAAGCCCTGGTGTTGAACGCCGAGGATCGCATCCGGGAGGTTGAAACCCGGCTGTTTCGTGAGATCTGCGCTGCGTTGGGGGCCGCCAGCGCTCAATTATTGGGCTCGGCCAGGGCCCTGGCCGGATTGGATACCCTGGCGGCACTGGCGGAAGCTGCCGCCATCGGCGGATATGTCCGGCCGGCACTGCGAGAAGATCAAACCCTGGAGATCCATGAGGGACGGCATCCGGTCGTCGAGCGGCTGCTGAGCGGGGGGACCCGGTTTGTGCCCAATGATGCCATCTTCGAACCCGGCGAGGTGGTGCGACTAATCACGGGACCCAACATGAGCGGCAAGAGCACATTTTTGCGCCAGGTGGCGCTGATCGTCCTGATGGCCCAAATCGGTAGTTTTGTGCCGGCCGCCTCAGCCACCATCGGTCTGGTGGACCGGATATTCACCCGCATCGGGGCCCAGGATGAGATTCACGCCGGGCAGTCCACATTCATGGTGGAAATGATTGAAGCGGCGAATATCCTGCACCACGCCACAGAGCGCAGTTTGCTGATCCTGGATGAAATCGGGCGCGGCACTAGCACCTACGACGGGGTTTCAATCGCCTGGGCGATTGTGGAATATATCCATAACAATCCCAAACTGCGATCCCACACCCTGTTTGCCACACATTATCATGAGCTGACGCAGCTGGCCGATATCCTGCCGGGGGTCCGGAATTACAATGTGGCCGTTTCAGAAGCTGACGGACAGGTCGTCTTTTTGCATAAAATCATCTCCGGTGGCGCGGATCGATCCTACGGCATCCATGTCGCCCAACTGGCTGGCATCCCCCGTCCGGTCATCCAACGGGCCAACGAAATCATGAAACAACTGGAAGCCTCCTCGGGCAAGGCGGTGCGGATCAACCCGGCCGCCCCGCAGCAAATGGCTCTCTTCCCAGAGACCAATCCCTTGATTGCCGAATTGAAGGGTTTGGATATTAACGCCTTATCCCCGATTGAAGCCCTGAACAAACTCTACGAATGGCAGCGGCAGTTTGCCGGTCGGAAGGAGTAATCTGTCCTGGCCATCCAGCGGAGATGATCCCCACCCCGCATCCCACCAGATCAAAGGGCCAGGTGCCCAGGTACACCCCAAAACAACATGCCACAATCCAAAATATTCCTGATCATCCTGTCGGCGTTGTTCGCCGTTTTAATGGCGGTTCTGTTGATTCGATCCTTAATCCTGTCTAGGCGATTCTTGGCAGCAGATTATACCCACCACCCAAAACAGCGGTTGCGGGATTCCTTTTTACCCAGCCTGTATCTATCTCTGGCGGTGGGCTGCCTTTTGATCATTGTCGTTCTGGTCGAGGGCAAGGCCACAAACTTTAAGGAGCTGCTGTCGTGGCTTTACTGCGTCTCGGGCCTTGTCCTCCTGTTTGTGCCGGTCTCTGTGGTGTCTTTTTACCGGAGGTCCCGTGACATGAATGAGTTGTGGGGCGGGCCGCCGCCAGCCATTCAATGGAAAATCACCCCGGCGCAGCAGGAACTGATGGCTCAAAAAAGGCGATCCGGGGAAGTGTTCACCGTCCCGCGCCGGGTAATTTTGCCTGCCGCCGGTGTGGCTGTCTTGATTTTCATTGGATTGACTTATCTTTTCTCAAAGGTGATGGCGAGTCCCGGATGGCACGGACCGGCCTGGGTTGAAATCATGGTGATCGTTGGCATTGGAATTTTTGCCTTCGGGGTCTTCATGTGGGTGATGGTGCTCCACGTCGCCCGCAAGGTTCGAGAAAAGCGGACTGACAAACCGATTGACCGGAACGGACCAACTGGCCCACGAACCGGTTGACCGGGATTGACCAGAGCTTATATCAGAGATCTTTGTGACGGTAAAAGCACCCGGCGGACAGTCCGAAGAACAAAACGGCATACCCCAGTAAAACCGCAGCCGGAAGTAGAACCGAGGTCAGACCCAGACCACGGACCAGGATATCCTTGAAACCATCCATCGCCCAAGCCAGGGGGGTGAGGTGGCCAATCCGCTGAAAAGTTGAGCCGGTAAATTCGAGCGGCACCCAGGCTCCGCCCAGACCGGCAAGAATAAACATGCCAATCAATGCGTAGGTCACGGCCTGCTCCTCCGATTTGGACAGGATCCCAATCAGCAGACCCAGGGCGGAAATGCACAGGGCGGCCGTGAGGGCAATCAAGAAGGTGGCTGCCAGGTGCGTAAAATAATCCAGCTTGAGCACAAACTGCCCAAACAGGATCAGAATCACGAACTGGGAAAAGATCAGGAGAAAGATTGCGAGATAATGCCCCAATAGAATCTGCACCCGGCCGGTAGCAGTGGTCAGCAGACGCTGAAGGCAGCGGTTTTTTCGTTCTGAGACGATGACCTGGGCGCAGGTAAGTAAACCAGCAATGGCGAATTGCAGGATCATGCCCGGAGAACTATGGGCAAAGTTATTGTCGGCAGCCGGCGTTGCCCGGGGTTCAGCCAAAGCAGTTTGAGATGGGGCCTCAACCAGGCGTACGGGAGGATTCTGCCAGGCTGCCAAAGCCACATCAAAAGCCGCAGCAAAACTGACGCGCCCCTGAGACGCCATCGCCTGAGCCGTATGGATGGCGCGGTTCAGGCGGCCGGCCGCCACACCGATTTCGGTTTGAGCGCTGAGACCTGATGGGATGGCAGGGTCAGCAATGACGGTTAATTTGACAGGCAGATTGCTCTGGAGCAATTGGCCATACCCGGCCGGAATGATGACGGCCGCCGCCAGAGACTGATCAATGACAGCTTCCTCAAGGGCCGCGACATCCCCATAGGGCTCCAGACGAATCACGTTTGAAGAGGAGAGCAGGGATTCCAATGCCAGACTGAATGGCGCGGCCGGGTCCCGATTCAATAATCCCACCGGCAGACGAGCATCGGCAGCTGTCGGCGCGGTGCTGTTCAAAACAAAACCAAACAGCAGGGTAAAAGCGATGGGCATCAGCAGCAGGAATAAAAAGGTCTTACGATCGCGCAGCATTTGTAACAAATCTTTGGTGGCAAGATCAAGAATGGGCAACATGGGACAGACTCCTGTTTATCGAGACACGGCTCGGGATGGGGGATTCAGGCGAAGCGTTTTTGAAAGCGCAGCACGCCGATGATGAAAAAAAGGATGCTGATGGCAATCAGTCCCAGGACATAGGGCAGAATTTGGGTGATTGACCCGCCGTTCATTGCGGCCAGCAGGCCGCGTGCGGCCCAACCCTGGGGCGTAATCAACGGCCAAAACCCGAACCGGGGGTCTCCGGGGTTGCCGGTAAAGACATCCATCATGCCAACCATGCCGGTGACGGTGAGCACCCCGCCAAAAACAATGCCGCCCTGCCGGGTGTTTTTGAGCCACGAACAAAGAAAGATCCCAGAAGCCGAGGCTGAGCAGACAATGGCAAGCGCCACCAGTGTGATCACCGGGAGGTGGCCCCAATCAATCTGAAAGATCAGGCGGGAAACAAGCAGCAGGGTCACCACCTGCACCAGCACCGTCAGGCCAACCGCCATCCATTTGCCACCCAGGATTTCGGTTTGCGAGGTGGGCGTGGTAAAGAGACGGCTCAAGGTGCCTTCTTCGCGCTCTTTAAGGATGGTCATGGCCGTATTGACACCGGTATAAAAAGCATAGAAGACCAGCATGCCGGCCATGATGGGGCCAATCAGAGTCAGCATAAAGTTCTGCTGCGGAGCCGCCGTTGGGATAACCGTTTCAATCAGCGACTGCGGATCGGCGCTGGTCTGAGAGGCAACCAGGTAGTCGGCCACAATGGTCTCAATTTGAGCATACTCGATCTGACCGGTTTCAGCCTGTTGGAGGGCAAGGGCCACCGTGATTTTGATGCCGGAGAACTGATCTGTAAATTGATTGATGATCGAGCGAACAATCCCCGGGCCGATGGTCAGGGTGGGATCAGAATACAATTCAAGCTGGGTTGCCGATTGGGAATCGGTAAAGGCGGTGGAGAAATCAGCGGGGATGATCAGAGCCACTCCGGCTTGCTGCGTATCCACCAGCCGGCGGGCAGAAGCGCTATCGGGAGCCAGGGAGATTTCCATCAAGCTGGCGAAATCCTCGCTCTGGAGGGCGGCCATCAGGATTTGACCCAACTGCCCGGCTTGAGGATCGCCGGCATCGAGATT
This sequence comes from Anaerolineaceae bacterium, assembly GCA_035340555.1. GTDB lineage: Bacteria > Chloroflexota > Anaerolineae > Anaerolineales > Anaerolineaceae > JAGOFZ01. Next base: position 7,624 of record DAOQTN010000003.1, read on the forward strand.
GACAATCACAACTTTGGTGGGGGGCAGATTGAATTCGGATTTATCAACAGAAAGACTGCCAAACATGAGGTAGAACAGACCGGTGACCATCAGGGGAACGCCAAACATGAAAATGATCGCAAAAGTTGAGCGGAATGAATGGGTCAGATCTTTACAGGCAATTGCCAGGGATTTCATGGGAGCTCCGTTCAGGCGTCACGCAGGGCGCGGCCGGTGAGATGGAGGAACACTGATTCCAAGTCGGGTTCCTGGATGTCTATTGAGGTGATGCGCGCAGAGTGTACAGCAGCCACTTCAAAAAGCTGCGGAAGTACGCGGTTGGTATCATCCACCAACAAAGTCAACAGATCTCCGGCTGCAACCACACTGAACACCCCCGGAACAGCCTGCCAGTCCGGCAAGAGACGATCGGTTGGGACATTGACGGTCAGGATGAGGCGCGCTTTCTGGCCGACAAGCTGGATCAACTCGGCATGGGTGCCGCTGGCGATCAATTTGCCTTGATCCATGATGGCCATACGATCGGAAAGTTCCTGAGCTTCCTCCATGTAATGCGTGGTGTACAGCACGGTCATGCCCTGCTGCTTCAGGGCAATGATGCCATCCAGAATACTGCGGCGGCTCTGTGGATCGATGCCGACCGTGGGCTCGTCCATATAAATGACTTTGGGCCGATGGAGCAAGGCGGCGCCAATATTGACGCGGCGTTTCATTCCACCAGAGTATTTGCCAATGCGTTCTTTGGCGCGGACGGTCAGGCCAATTAATTCCAGCACTTCGTCAACCCGCTGGAAGAGCGCCGCGCCGCGCAAACCATACATTTTGCCCCAGAAGATGAGGTTTTCGCGCGCCGAAAGGTCCTCGTAAAGGGCGATATCCTGGGGCACCACGCCAAGCAATGCTTTGGCTGAGCGCGGTTCGTGCTGCAACGAATGCCCCCCGATTGTAATTTCACTGGCGCCATCCGGTGGGAGGTCGGGGGATAACAGGGCTGAGAGCATGGAAATGGTGGTGGTTTTACCCGCGCCATTAGGCCCAAGCAAGCTAAAAATCTCACCGGGGAAGACATCAAAACTGACACCATCCACAGCCTTAAGATGGTGACCATTGCGAAAAGTTTTATGAAGATTGTGAACATGAAGTGCTGGTTGCATGAGAGACTCCGTTTGCAAAAAATTACTGGGCTGAATTGAAGTGTAGTCAAATCCAGCCCGAAATAAAATCGGGCAATCGGGCCGGGCAGGATGGTCCTTTCGGACAATGTCCGTTTGGGCGGTGGTAAAAAAAGGCAAGACGACATACAATAAAAGCAACTATGAAAACGAGAGCCCCCATTATCAATACAGAACGAGAAACACGTATCTTTTTCTGGTTCATGACCGTCGTTTTGGTCGCCATGAGCCTGTGGTTGATCGTGACTCAATTCGACAGGCAGCAACCCTGGCGGCTGGGGGTCTTTGTGGTGTTGATGAGTGCCCATATTACGCTGCATTGGATCTTGAGAATCTTTGCAGAACGCCCGGGCTGGCTGATCCGGTATATGCTGTTGCAAGGCGGGCTGGCCATTGCCCTGGTTTATCTCTCCAAAGACATTGGCATCGCGTTTGCCGTATCAATGGCACTGGTGGGCGAAGCTGTGGGCGTATATGGAGTTACCCGGCGTGGTTTCCTGGCCATGGCTTACTACCTGATATTGTCGCTGGGGTTTTATATCTGGGTATCGGGGACAGCCCAGATTGGTTGGTGGCTGCTCGGCGCTCTGCCAATGGTGATTTTTGTGGTGATTTATGTGGAGATGTATACGCGCCAGTCAAATGCAAATGAGCGCGCGCAAACCTTGTTGAATGAGCTTGAAACGGCCAACCGCCAGCTGACAAACTATGCTGAACAGGTGGAAGATTTAACCATCGCCGCCGAGCGACAGAGAATGGCGCGCGAACTGCACGATACGCTGTCTCAGGGTCTGGCTGGGCTGATTTTACAGCTCGAGGCTGCCAATGCGCATCTGGAAAGCGGGCGGGGAGAAAAAGCCCATCAGATTATTCAAAACACGATGGAGCGGGCGCGCACAACCCTGGCAGAGGCCCGCCGAGCTATTGACGATCTGCGGGGACCTGCTGCTCCAGCATGCACAGATATTCTGCAAGACGAGGTGACACACTTCAGTGCCAGCACCGGGATTCCCTGCACATTGGAGATTGACATCCCCCGAGCCCTGCCCGCCAGCCTTTGTGATACGTTGCAACGCATCCTTGCCGAGGGATTGGCCAATATTGCCCAACATGCTCGGGCAACCCAAAGCCAGGTGATTGTTACAGCCCAAAACGGAACCTTACAGCTTCAAATTCATGACAACGGGCAAGGATTCGACCCCCAGACTGTCCCCGCCGGACATTATGGGTTGATTGGCATACGGGAGCGGATTGAGTTGACCGGTGGGACACTGGAAATTGAAAGCGGTCCGGGACAAGGAACGCAAATTATCGCCAGGATACCCATCCCATGAGTATTCGAATTCTGATTGCTGACGATCATTTAATCATCCGGCAAGGCATTCGTCTGATTCTGGAGACCGGTGACGGTTTGGAGCTGGTGGGAGAAGCCGCTGATGGGACTGAAGCAGTGCGTTTGTGCCGTGAGCTGCACCCGGATGTGGTCTTGATGGATCTGCGCATGCCCGGCATGGACGGCATTACGGCGATTGAACATCTGCAGGCCGAAATGCCGGAAATTGGGGTGGTGATTTTAACCACATTTAATGAAGATGATCTTATGCGGCGCGGCTTGCGCGCTGGGGCCAAGGGTTACCTGCTTAAAGATACCAGCCGGGAGCGGCTATTCCATGCCATTCAGGCCGCGGCGCGCGGCGAAACGCTGCTGGCGCCAGAGATGCTGCTTAAGCTGCTTAACGGGGCGGAAAATCCCCCCCAAACTGAAGGGGGCTTGCTGAAGTTAAGTGAGCGCGAGATGGAAGTATTGGCCGCCGTGGCCTGCGGTGAGCGCAGCAAGGAGATCGCCTTCAAATTGGGAATCAGCGAACGAACGGTCAAAGCCCACCTGGCCAGCATCTACCAAAAACTGGGGGTGGATTCCCGGGCGGCTGCCATCGCCGTCGCCGCGCAGCACGGGCTGTTATAAGCCGTTCAGCCAGGTACCCAGACCGGGGGCAGCATGCGGTCGAAAAATCGGCGCGTGATGGTTAAGCGCTCTGCAAAAACCACATCCGCCCGCAGCCCATTGACCCAGGATTGAACCGGACGCAGCCAGCCGAGGGCTTTCTGGGAGAAATCCTCACCGGTGGCCAGGTTGGTCAGCCAGACGGCTTGGGCGGCATAAGCCACGACATTGCGCGGTTCGATCCGATCAAAATCCTCAAAGAACCAGCCGCAGGAGGTAAACATGCGCTGGCGTTCATGCTGGGCGCCGAGCAACAGGTCCAGCTGGATCAGTTGATGCTCGCCCAGTCGCCGGCCGGTCAGCAGTTCCACCAGGTCTGCCAGGTTGATCTGACCCAGCAAAACCCGGATGTATTGATGGCGCAGCTGCCAGGGATCCGCCAGCAGCGGTTTGACGACCGCCAGATATTGCGCATCAACCACTTCAGCGATCCGATTTAGTGCCTGGCGCAGGTGGGCCTTCCATTCGCCGTGCGGTGTGCAGCCGCACTGGCCGCTCCAGCGCAGCACGCCGTGGTGGCAGCTCCAGGATGTTTTTTCCCGGATGGTCATCATCTGGGTCGGTTGATGCTGCTGCAGCCACAACGCGGGAAAGGTGGGTTGGGGGCCCTCGCCCCGATACTGGGTCAAATGGGCTAAAAATTTATCCCGGAACGGTTGGTGATGGCCGTACAGTTCCCCGTCAGATGCCATCATGACAAAACCGGCCGCACCAGCTGCAGCTGATCCCTGGAACTGTGGTAGCAGGATATGCTGATAAAAATTATCCGCATTGGCGGTTGAACCGGGATCAAAGCTGATGCGGGCACTCAACTCGGGTTGATAAAAGAAGACCACCATCCGCTGATTGTCGGGCAGTTCTACCCAATATGGTTGGGTGATATCCACCGCATCAACCGCAGCCTGCCAGGGTGCCAGGATGGTAAACTGGATGCCACAGTCGGCCAGCACAGACAGGGTTTGCAGATCCACTGCAGTTTCCGGCAGCCACATGCCCTGTGGCGTATGTTTGAAGCGGTTCTCAAAATCGGCAATTCCCCACATCACTTCAGTAATCTTATCCTCCCGCCGGGCCAGGGGGAGAATGGTGTGATGATAGGCTTGAGCCATGGCATTGCCCACCCCATAACGCGACACATTCCGCCGCTCTTGGGCGATGATCATCTCGCTGGTTTCGGGGTGGTGTAAGTCCAGCCAGGTGAAGAGGGTCGGGCCGATATTAAAACTGATACGCTCAAAATTTCCCAGTTTGGCATTGGGAGCATAACAATGGTCATGAATGCGTTCATTCCAATCATGATAAGGGGCGGCGCCTTGTTCCTCTGGAATTTCATTGGTGAGCGGGTCCTCCCGCACCGGCTGGTAGAAGTGACCATGAACACAAAAGCTGGGCGTATGGTTTGTGGTGGGCGTCGGCATAAGATTGAGTTCCTTCTAACCAGCGGCAGGATGTTTGTTTCGTTCCCGGGTTTTGAGATAAGCCAACTGCTGGTGAAAACGGGCCGGTATCAGACCAAATTGGCGCGGCAGGGTGTTAATTGAACACGTCCGATCCGTGGCCAGCGTATCCAACCAATAAATGGATAGGGGGAAATTGGCATTGTGATGAGCCCAGGGTGACAGTCTCCTCATGTAGCCCAATTCAATCGGCAGCAAAAGCCGGCGGACACCCGATGCCGCCATGATCGCCTTGATGATTTGTTTGAAGGACAACGCTTCCGGTCCGCCAATTTCGATCATCTGGGACACCAGTTCCGGATCCTCCAAGGCCATCAATAAACAAGCCATCAGATCTTCAATCCAGAGTGGCTGCAGCAGGGTTCGCCCGCCCCCGGGCAGTAAAAAAATGCCTGGGCTTGTGCGCAGCAGGCGCACCAACCCGGTGGTAAAGTGGTCGTTGGGGCCATAAATTGAGGCGGCCCGAATGATGCTGACCGGAACCGAACCGCGTTGAAAAACGCCTTCAGCCAGGGCTTTGGCACGTAAAACCGGATAAGCCGAGGCCCGGTCAGCGCCAAGCTGGCTGAGCATGAAAATCCGCTGAATATCCGAGCGGGCGGCCGCCTCGGCGAGCGTCTCAGCCCCGCCAATATCCACGCCATTAAAATCAGTCCGGCCGGACGCGTTCTCTGCGCTGGCCAGATGGAAAATAACATCCACCCCTTTCATGGCTGCCCGCAGTCCCCGTTCATCCCGCAGCGAACACAAGGCCACCTCCACGGGAACACCACGCGGCAAATTCGGCGATTGCGGGGTGGGACGCAGCAAGATCCGAACCTGATGGCCATTGAGGACCAGCTGACGCGTCAGGGCTTGACCGATAAAACCTGTACCACCGGTGACCAGGATCATGATGGGAAATTATACTGTCTTTTGAGCTTTGTGCGCTAAATCAAAAAATCAGCCCAGACTGGCATGGTTCTTGCTACCCATAGCAACAACTAATAATTGACCACCTTCTAATGACATCCCTGCACGGACATTCCACACGGACACCCCTGCACGAATATCCCAAATGGACACCCCTGCATGGACATTCCACATGGACATCTCATACTGATATGACCAACTGATAGCTCATACGGCCATTTCATAAAGATGGAAGAAAAACATGACCAGATTAGGGTTGCATTATTTTCCAGATACACTGCATTATCGCCAGTCCGACCTGGCGATCTGGCTACCCGAATTGCACGGGCTGGGGGTCAGCTGGCTGGCACTGCAGACCGAGATCAGTCGGGCCATCCCTGAATTCTTCCTGCGCAGCCTGATCGGGGCCGGCATCACCCCAATCCTGCAGTTCCAGCTGTCCCTGAGTCAGCCCCCCTCCTGTCGGGAGTTGCTGCCGCTCTTCCAGGTTTACCACCGCTGGGGCGTCCAGTACATCGTCCTTTTTGAGCAACCCAACCAAAGCAGTGCCTGGTTGGAGGCGGAGTGGCTGCGGGAGGATCTGGTCGAACGGACCTTGGATCGCTATCTGACACTGGCTGAAATTGCGCTGGAGCATGGTCTTCTGCCGGTATTTCCACCGCTGGCACCTGGCGGCAGCTATTGGGATCTCAGCTTTTTGACAGCCGCTCTGCAATCCCTGCAAAGACGACAGAAAAAGCACCTGCTGGAGACGCTGGTTCTTGCAGCCTATGCGCATGACGGAGGGCATCCTTTGGATTGGGGATTGGGGGGGCCGCTGCGCTGGCCGGAGGTCCGCCCCTACCTAACACCCGAGAAATCCGAAGACCAGTGTGGATTTCGCAATCATGAATGGGTGCAGGCCATTGTCATTGAACAACTGGGAGCAACCCGGCCCATGCTATTACTTGAAGCCGGAAAGGATATGACCATTGCCGCTCAACTGGCAGCGGCAAAGCTGGTTCATGGCCAAAGTGGAACTGCACCCGATCATCAATCGCCCGTCCCGGCACCCTTGGCCACCGAGGTCCTGGGTTGTTGTTTCTGGCTGTTGAGCACCCCCCCGGCATCACCCGCGGCCGGGCTGGGTTGGTATTCTGCTGATGGAAACCCGGGGTTTCTGGCTGACCAAGTCAAGGCCTGGCCCCAGCCGCCGGCAGCAAAGAAAAGTCCGGCCGGTTTTCCACGCCCCATCAAACGCTACGTTCTGCTGCCCGGATATGACTGGGGGATTGCCGATTGGCATTTTGAAGCCATCCGACCGTATGTTAAAAAGTATCGCCCGGCCATCGGTTTTTCAGTGGCCGAAGCAGCTCTGGCCGAAAATGTCCTGGTGATCGGCGGAGAAAAGGATTTTCCTGAAGAACTGTTAAACCACCTGCGCCAAATCGGCTGCCGGGTGGAGCGCATCAACGAAACAGGCACGACTCTTGCAACCATACTAGCTGAGAGGTGATCCCCATGAACTTCACAATTGCCACCCGTTCGTATACTCCCATTCCCCCCCTGCCCGCCCATAAACCCTGTTTGAAAGTGCTTGGATTGGGCGGTGGCGGATCAAATGCCATCAACCGAATGATCGAACTAGGGCTCAGCGGTGTGGATTTCATTGCCGCCAACACGGATGCGCAGGCCCTGAATAACTGTCTGGCGCCAGTGTGTTTGCAATTGGGGCCGGAACGGACCCGCGGCCTGGGTGCCGGTGGTAATCCCCAAGTTGGGGAAGCGGCCGCCGAGGAAAGTTTTCAATTGATTACTGAAGCCCTGAGCGGTGCAGATATGGTTTTTCTGGCAGCCGGCATGGGCGGCGGTACTGGAACCGGGTCCATCCCGGTGGCCGCCCGGGCAGCCAAGGCAATTGGAGCGGTCACGGTGGGGGTGGTGACCATGCCATTTTCATTTGAGATGGGCCGTCGGCAAACCAATGCCCGGGCCGGACTGGCAAAGCTGCGCAGTCACACGGATACCTTGATCGCAATCCCCAACGATCGTCTGCTCGATCTGGGAAAGCGGGATTTGACGCTGGATATGGCCCTACGGCTGGCGGACGATGTGTTGCGCCAGGGCGTACAGGGGATCACAGAATTGATTACCGAAACCGGCTTGATTAACGTCGACTTTGCCCACATCCGACAAATGCTCCAACTGGGTGGCGGATCAATCCTTTCAATTGGCCAGGGTGAGGGACCCAACAAGGCCCTGCAGGCCATTGAACGGGCGCTGCATCATCCCCTGCTGGATGAAATCTGTCTGGAAAATGCAACCGCCATTCTGGCAAACTTTACGGCCGGTCCGGATATCACCTTCATGGAGGTCATGGAGGCTTTGAATCAACTGCAGGAACGCACCGGCAATTCAGCTGAAATCATCCCCGGCATTACCACCGATCCCTGCATGAAAAATCGGGCCCAGGTGATATTGATCGTCACCGGCCTGGGTGCGACCCCGGTGCAGGTCATCCCGACCGAAGCCCGGAAAGTTGATCCCCGTCCTGCAACCCCAGCCATCCAGAGCCCTGAACCGGTGGAACAGCATCCCCTGGTCCTGCATCCGGAACTGCCGCCAGTGCCGGCTGGCAACGATCTGGATCTGCCGGCCTTCATGCGCCGGCGGGCACGCAGTCAGACATTGGTGAACTGACATGGACGCGACCCAGCTTGTCCGGATTTGCCAGCAGGTGGCCCGTCAATTCCCGGAGACTCGCGGCTGTCGGCCCCGAATTCAGCCACAAACCAACGGCACCACCTTGATTTTTCAGGTGAAAGCCATCACGGCCAATGGCAAGGCACTGCCCCGGATCATCCGGGTTAATGTCAGTCCAGCCGGCAAAATCATCAAAATGACCACTTCCCATTAACCCCCTGCCCACAAAAGCCCTTGCCTTTCAACGGAGGATCCCATGACAATCTCTGAAAGCCCCTTTGAGAAAGTACAACTGGTGGTGCTTGAAAAAATCACCTGCGGACTGACCCAGCTGCGTGACTGGTTGACTGTTCCGGATGCCGAACCCGGTATCATGAACCAGATCCGCCAGGTGATCATCAGCAATCTGGTCTGGCTGCGGCAGAAATCCCCCGTCAAGATCCTGGCCGGCGTGGGATTGACTGCCCTGACCGGTTTTCTAACTGGCATTTTGATCTTTATCCTGGTATAAACCTTGCAAATTTGATTGTCTTACAACAACATCATAGATTCCGTTTTCTGGTAGAATTTATGTAAAGGGGAGGTGCGAGGGGTGGCGCGCTGTTCCCAGGGGTTTTATCGGCACGGCAGGGTATTTATTAGCGGATTCACCAGGAAAGGGAAAAAGTGCAAGGGAAAGCTCCGGCCATCATTGGTCTGCTGGTATTATTTGTCCTGTGTATGGTCATCGGTTATTTCTTTGCCCGTTTTACCGACGGCTCGGCACCGACGAACACCAGCACGCTTGACCTTACCAGTCAGAGACGGTTGGTGATCATTCAGGTTGATGATCTGACTGCAGCTGAACCCCAGCTGGATGTCGTCTGGTTGCTGGCGGTGTCCTTTTCCAGCTCCCCCCAGTTGAACTTCCGAATCATCTACCCGGCAGAAAAGGATGGTGAAATTTTGAGCCATTTTGGAATTTCAGCCAACCAGCAGCCCGATCAGGATTTTCTGCCGGGAATTCAGCAGACCTTTAATCTGGCGAAAATCTCCGATTACATTCTCTTCGACCGGGTGGCTCTGCAGACTCTTTCCATCTGGCTGGGCACCGGTGAGGTCCCGCTGCAAGGAGCCAATCCGGGCGATTATGCCATCTTTCACAAGGCTCTAATTCCCTATGGTTGTGATAATGCCCAAGCAATTACAGAAAAGGTCCCTCCCCTGGAATGGTCAAAATTAATAGGGGCCAAACATCTTCGAACAAGTTTATCCTTTAATGATCTGGGGCTGTTATGGGATGCCTTGATTAAAATCATCGGGCAACTCAAGTGTGAAATTACGCTGTATTAGGGGTTGTATTAGGTTCTTAATTGGGGGCTGTGTCAGGGTCTGCAGGGCTGCCTCAGGGTTTGATCTGAGGATTCGTACGAGGCGCTGAATGAGGAACTGAATGAGGGGCTGTCTCAGGGCGGTGACAATCCGGGCAGCTGCCGAATAAAACCAGATGTTGGGTGTCGATGTTGATGCGATATTTTTGGCCCAACTGCTCAAAAAACAGTGTCACGTCTTCATCATCCAGGTTGACCACCCGGCCACAGGTCTCACACACCAGGTGGTGGTGACGCGGACCGATCAGCTCATAGACCGCAGCGCCGGTTCCCATATCGGAAATCGATGTCTGACCAAGCTGCACCAGACGGTGTAAAATTCGGTACACCGTTGAGGGATTGACCGCTGGAAGACGATCCCGGGTGGCTTCATAGATTTCAAAAGCCGACAGGTGCCCCCCGGCCTGCTTCATGACATCAAGAATAATTTTTTGGGCGGAAGATGAACGCATACGATAACCTGACGTTATTATAATGCAAATATTTGCAATTGCATATATTTCGATTTATAATCAATTTTGGCATCACCATCAACATGGATATCGTCGCCAAGTCATTTAGCATCAAGTGGTGTCGGTATCCAGCAGGATGGATATCAAACAGTATCGGTACCCACCGACCAGATCAACCAAAGGAGCCACCGCCAAATGTTATTATCACCCACCCCCATGCATATTCCAGACGGTTTTCTATCGGTTTTAGTCTCCATTGTGTTGTGGATTGCGGCCATCGGAGTCATTACCCTGGCCGTTCGCAAACTCAACCAGTCACTGGCAGAAAAAGACATCCCCCTAATGGGGGTTGTTGCAGCCGCTATTTTTGCCGGGCAAATGCTCAATTTCACCGTTGTGGGCGGCACCTCCGGCCACCTGCTGGGAGCCGCCCTGGCGACAATGTTGTTGGGGCCCTGGGCCGCGGTTATTGTCATGACCACGGTGGTGGCCACCCAGGCATTAATCTTTCAGGACGGGGGGCTGCTGGCATTGGGCGGCAATATTTTTAACATGGCAGTCATTGGCGTGTTCGTTTCCTACAGCGTCAGTCAGATCCTGCGACGGTTTTTGGGTGAGGATTTGAAAGGCATCCTGATCCGGGGGTTTGCCGCGGCCTGGAGTTCCATTTTTGTTGCCTCGCTGGCCGCCGCCCTGGAGCTGGCGCTCTCGGGCACCTCCCCGGCCAACATCGCCGTCCCGGCCATGGCCGGCATTCACGCCTTGATCGGTCTGGGAGAAGGCGCCATCACTCTGGGGGCACTGTCTTTTATTTACGCCACCCGACGGGATTTATTGAAAATTGGCCCCACCCATCCCACCACCAGCAAGGGCGTGATCCTGGGCGGACTGGGAATTGCCGCACTGCTGGCCATCCTGTCTCCGCTGGCTTCAGCCTATCCTGACGGCCTGGAGTGGGTGGCTGAACAGAATGGATTTCTGGAAGCAGCCCAAGACTCCGCTTACACCATCATCCCGGACTATATATTCCCGGGGATCAGCAATGAAGCCGTGGCCACCATCGCGGCCGGCATCGCCGGCGTCCTGATTGTGGCGGCAATATCATTGGTGGTGGCCCGGAGTCAGCGTCAGGCTGATCCCAAAGTCTAACCCTCATGAGTAGTGCCGCCAGACTGCTGGATCCATATCGCGCTCACTCCAGCCTGCTGCACCGGTTGGATGCCCGGGTCAAGCTTGCCCTGGCAGTTGGCTTCATTTTTACCACAGCATTGATCCCCCCGGGAGGCTGGCCGGCGTTCATTCTGCTGCTGACCATCACAACCTCCGGCGTCCTGCTTTCCCGACTGGGCTTGGGATACGTCCTGAAACGCTCACTGTTGGCGCTGCCGTTCATCCTGTCGGCAGTGCCGTTGTTGTTTACCAGTACAGGTGAGGCGTGGATCAGCTTCCCGGTGCCGGGCACAACGGCGGTGATCAGCCAGGCCGGCGTCGTCCGGGTGACATCCATTGCCCTCAAATCCTGGTTGTCGGTCCAGGCCGCTGTGCTGCTGGCGGCAACCACACCCATTCAGGATTTGTTGATTGCCCTGCGATCCTATCACCTGCCCCGGTTGCTGGCGGTCACCATTGCCTTGATGTGGCGTTACCTGTTTGTCATGACCGATGAGGCCTTGCGCCTGCTGCGAGCCCGCACCGCCCGCAGCACCCGCGTCCCAGGACAAAGGGCTGGCGGAAGGTTGGTCTGGCGGGCGCGCATCACCGGGGGCATGGCCGGCAGTCTGCTGCTGCGCTCCTTTGAAAGAAGCGAGGCCATCTATCACGCCATGGTCTCCCGCGGTTACGATGGTGAAATCAGGGCCCTGCCGTCAGCCCCGCTGTCGGCAACGGCAATCTTCGCAACCATTGCCAGCGCCTTTGTGCTGGGCGGCATCCTGATGCTTGGCTTATTAACCGGTGGATAACGGGTGGTCAAATTGAACAATAGCACCTCGGCAACCCCAGTCATTCAAATCCAGGATCTGCGATTTTCGTATCCTGATGGCCAGCCTGCCCTGCAGGGGATTACGTTTTCGGCGATGCCCGGAGAAAAAATTGCCCTGGTGGGACCCAATGGCGCCGGTAAATCCACATTAATTCTTCACCTGAACGGCATTCTGTCGGGTGAGGGACTGCTGGAAATATGTGGCCGGCAATTGGACCACAAAAATCTCAGTCAGGTGCGCGCCCGGGTTGGTCTGGTCTTTCAATCCCCGGATGATCAATTGTTTTCACCCACCGTTTTCGAAGATGTCGCCTATGGCCCCATCTACCAGGGGTTGTCCCCGGCTGAAGTGCAAAGCCGTGTTGAAGCGGCTCTTGCCGCGGTGCATATGGAGCCCTACATACACCGCAACTCCCATCACTTAAGCATCGGCGAGAAAAAACGGATTGCCATTGCCACGGTGTTGTCCATGGAGCCTGAGATTCTGGTTCTGGATGAGCCCTCGGCCGGTCTGGATCCTCGCGCCAGAAGGCAGTTGATCGAACTGCTGCAGGAACTGCCCCAAACCATGATTATTGCCACACACGACCTGGCGCTGGTGAGGGATATCCTGCCCCGCACCCTTCTGCTGGATCAGGGTCGGGTGGTTGCCGACGGCCCAACCGGCGTGATCCTTTCCAATTCCGCCCTGGTGGCGGAACACGGCCTCGCATAGGGCCCTGCCCACCCCCCCCCCCCCCCCCCCCCCCGCCCCCCCCCCCCCCGCCAGCCCCCAA
>DAOQTN010000004.1:0-8901 GCA_035340555.1 Anaerolineaceae bacterium
GGGGGGGGGGTTCAGGGTGATGGTGGGGGTGATGGTCAGGGGGGCGGTCGGGGTGGGTTCAACCACGCGCCCGGTGCCTCTCAGGATGCCAAAAACCACGCCGGCACCGATGACCAGCAGAACCAGCATGATTAACAGGGCAATGGGCAGCGACAGCGTGATTTCCGGCAGACGAGACCCCTTGACTTCCACAGTGGGTTTCTTGGGGGCTTCAACAGCCGGAGTGAATGTGTGACCGCAGACCAGGCAGCGGGTTGCATTTTCACCCAGCGGCGAGCCGCAGGTGGGACAGGTTTTTGAGGGAGTGTTTTCTGGACTCATAGGCTTCTTGGTAGAATTTACCGGGGAGGATCCCCGGCTCGCGTATTATACCATATGTGAAAATCGGTCAAGTTCCTGTCCCCCCTTGGGCAAGCTCCTGGCCAACTTGGGCCGGGTTTCCGGCGAAGCCAAACCAAGTCCCTACGCAGAGCGGAGGATTCGTGATATCCTGATTCCATGCAGCAACCTTACAGTCTCTATATCCACATTCCCTTTTGCCGCCGGCGGTGTGGTTACTGTGATTTCAACACCTATGCGGGCATGGAGCCGTGGATTGATGACTACATCACGGCGCTTTGTCAGGAAATGGAGACCGTGGCCGGGGCCGCCGGGGAAATCCTGCCGGTTGGCACGATATTTTGGGGTGGGGGAACCCCTTCACTATTGTCGGTGGCCCAGATTTCCAGGGTGCATGACGTCCTCCGGGGGCATTTTTGCCTCCAATCCGATGTTGAGGTCACCCTGGAGGCCAATCCCGGCACGGTGTCGTCAAGTTGGCTGGCCGAACTGCATCAGATGGGTTTTAATCGATTGAGCTTTGGTATGCAGTCGGCCAATCCCGCGGAACTGCGCCTGCTGGACCGGATGCACACCCCCGGGGATGTTCCCCGGGCCGTATCCTGGGCCCGCGAGGCTGGCTTTGAGAATTTGAACCTCGACCTGATTTACGGGCTGCCCAACCAGCGCCTGTCAGATTGGCGGCAGACGCTTTTGGCTGCGCTGGATTATGAGCCCGAACACCTGTCCCTGTACGCCCTGACCATTGAACCTGGTACGCCCCTGGCAGCCCAGGTTGAGGCCGGGCGTGTGAACCGGCCGGATGATGATCTGGCGGCGGATATGATGGATCTGGCCGATGACCTGCTGGCGGCTGCCGGATTTGTGCAGTATGAAATCTCCAATTTTGCCCGCGGTCTGACCCGGGCCTGCCGCCACAATCTGCAGTACTGGCGTAATTTACCCTACCTGGGCTTTGGCGCTGGTGCGCATGGTTCGGCGGCACACTGGCGGATGGCCAATCTGGCCCCCATTCCGGCTTATATTGGTGCCTTGACCTCACCAGCCGGAGAGCTGCAATTTCCCTTCAGCCCGGCAAATGCCGAGCGCAACGCCATTGACCGCTGGACCGAAATCCAGGAAACCTTGATGGTGGGGCTGCGATTGACGCATGAAGGCGTTGCCGCGGCGGGGTTCCGGCAGCGGTTTGGCGTTGATTTGACGACACTTTTTGGCGCCATCATTGACCGCCTGCAGACCTTGGGACTGCTGGAGTGGGCAGATCTGGACACCGGCCAGGTGCTGCGGTTGAGCCCGGCCGGACGGCTGCTTGGGAATCAGGTGTTTTCAGCCTTCATTGATGAGCCCGAGCCGCCCTCAATCCAGGAGGACCCGGGATCCAGCCCCACCCTCAGTCCACAGTAACCGGGGATCCTGACCCACCCTCAGTCCACAATGACCAGGGTGCCATATCCCACCCGGTACACGTCGCCGGTGACATAAGCCGGGGTCGCCCAGCGGAAAACCCATAAAGCCTCTTCCGGCTTGAGATTGACACAGCCGTGGCTCATGGAGACCCCATAATTTTGATGCCAATAGGTTCCATGAATGGCCACCCCGGTTTCTGGCTCGAAGTAACACACCCAGGGCACACCGGGCAGTTCATAGGCTTCCGGATCGGCCGTCAAATTGCCGTCACCCATATGGCGTACCGGCATCTTGTTTTGAATATGGAAGGTCCCCTTGGGGGTTTCGGTGGGGATGGCTCCGGGCGGCAGGTTCCGGCTCGGCAGTCCGGTGGAACATTTGGTGAGGAGCACCACCGCATCATTTTCGTAAGCGGTTAACTCCTGACGGGCAATCGATACATGAATCCACTTCTTGCCATGGGGGACATCGGGTGTGATGGGGGCATACTCGGCCGGATCAATCAGGCTTAAATGTGGCGCGGGGACGAAATATTTCAAATTCAGCAGGTCGTCCCAGACCTGATACCAGGCCGATCCATCCGGCCCTTCACCGATGCCGGTAACCCAATGGACCGAGTCATAATAGAGCCGGTACACCTGCTGCCAGCCAGCAGCAGCGGTGTAAAACATCGCTTGCGAAAATGGCACTGTGACGCGTGCCAATTGCCGCTCCGCCTCCAGACGGCTGACGACCGGGTTGAAACGGGTGCGCACCTGCTGCAGGTAACCGCTGTGAACGTACCCCCCCCAGACGCGGTACCAAATCGGATTCCATCCCGGACCATCCGGCGAGGTGATCTCTTCATAAACATGCAACAGTTCGTCCCGGTAGCGTTGATGGACAATTTGACTCTTGTCCGAGGGCGCTTGATGCACGCTCACCGAATAAACGGCCACCCGGGCCAGGTCCCCATCATCCACCCCCTCGCCGTGATCGTAATACGGGCGGAAAGCCAGCGCGGCCACGCTCAGGCCGGTTATTTTCAAGAAGTCTCGGCGCGTAATTTCTCCACTCATATTGTCAGGATTATACCAGATGTGTCAATTGTTCAATCTGTTGTATACTTAACGCAGCAGCCATTCGGCGAGGTAAATCCCTTATGAAGCAAAAATTACTGGATTGGGCACAGAAGGTATTATTCCTGCTGGTCTGGTCTTTAAGCACCAGCCTGGGCTGGTGGGTGGTGATCTCCATCAACGCACTGACCTTGTTTTCAGCCGGCATCTATGATCCGGATGAGGTGGCCACCTATCTGGCGCAGTCACCGGCCCTGCGGGCCCTCGAGGTCCTCCTGCCGGCTTTGATTGGTGGTCTGGTTTTTGGCGTGATTGTAGGCACCCTGCAGTGGTATTCGGGCGGGCACAAATTTAAACCGGCACTGCTTGCCGGCGGCTTGACTCTGTTGACGGCCCTGTTAAGTTGCCAGCTTAGTTCCACTGGCCCATCGGTAACCTCAACCCCCCTCGAGCTTGCCGCCCGCACCGGTGCTGCTGGCGGGCTCTTGGGTGGCATTCTGGCAGCGTTGTTCCAGAAGCTGCTGCTCCGTCGTCATATTTTACAAATGATGGGTTGGGTCTGGTTCACCGCCCTGGGCTGGCTGCTGGCAGGTGGTATTTTGACCATCGCAGATACCCTGTCTCCTTCAGGGCTCATGGCGGCCGCGGCCGGGGTTTTGGCCGGGACCGTGATTGGTGCAGCACAATGGATTATCCTGCGTCGAACCATTCTGGTTGCCGCCTGGTGGGTGCTATACTCCGCCATTTGTTGGGGGGCGGCGGCGGTTGTTCAATGGCTGATCAACGGACAGGTTTCGGGTACCTTTATCGGATTGATTGCCGGACTGGCCTTTGCTGTGATCATCCTGGTTCTTGAACACAAACTGAACACGCTCTCCGCCAGACTGCCGGATTTGGAGAACTGAGCTCAGGAGCTTGCCCCCCAGGATAGCCCCTTATCCCAGCCGCGTTCATTGTGCCCAGAATATATCACTGGTTTATTTCTCTGCTTCATATCAATTTTTTAATGAAATAAGAAAACGGGGACTGTTTCATTTCGATGCCAGCCAGTTTCGCCTGATCGGATGCCGTCAGGCCACCGTGGCAGCTTATTTTACATAAAACGATTCTGCGGTGATGACCCAATCATCGACCCGCACCTCGACCCGGTAATAGCCCTTTTGAAACTCACTGAGGCCAAGTTCTTTTCGATTTAATGACACCAAAACCTGCCCAGGCACCAGCTCCCGGGAGAAGGAGTACGCAAGCTGGTCATTCAAGTACCAATCAAAGAAGAGGGTCACCGGCTTGTTCCTGGGAGTGGCTAAATTAAATCCCAAATAAATGGCTTCCACTGACGGGGCGACCGCGCGCTCGGGATAGGGGACTTCCTCGATGATGGGCGGGGTTGGCGCGGCTGGGTCCGCCGGATTGGCTGGGGCGGCTGGATCGGTTTCGTCGGATAATACTCCGATGAAACGCTCATTGATTCTGACGCCGTGAGCCGGATCGGCAATGTCAGAAATTATCAACCAACCGGAAATAATCCACCCAACGAAAAAAATAAAAATAACCAGGATCGGAACCCAATCGGAGCGCAGGAATCTGCGGCCGGGTGAAAGCTCCTGGTCTGGTGACTGGTGGGGCAGCCCGGCTGCTTCCGGCGGGGGTGGGGGAATGAGCTTGACGATCAGGAAAGACATACCGGTGCCGAGGATGAGCCCGATCACCAGACCAATCAGGTACTGCCAAGGGTGGGGGTTGTCAGCGACGATTTGCTGGATCGTAACCGCCAGCCATTCCCAACTGATGGCACAGACAAACAACATGATTTGGTAAATGCGTTTCTCAAGTCCTTTTTGAGTGACGAGTTTACCCAGATATCTTGCGCATAACCAAATAATGACGAGGTCCATGGTTGTTTTCCGTTTGAGGTTTCTGAATGTCAGGGGCCGGGATGGTGGGGTTTTTCCCTGGGCCTGGATGTTGACCGGAGATCAACACCAGTTTTACCGGGAAATTCGTTGGAGCGGTGGATTATTTCACAATCATAACGTACATCAATCCATCAGACAAAGGAATGACTGAAACTGTAACCATGGCTGAGTTTTGCATAAATATCAGCATGGCCGTCCCTTTGCCGGACGGAGTCTGTCCGGTTGCCAATAAGTTCCAGCCAAGCTTTGACAGTTCACTCCCATAGTAACCAATGATGTCATCAGATGATGCCTCGATCGTAAAGACGTAGGAGCTGCCATCATTCTCTCCGGCAATTGCCCCCGGCATAATGGGCAGCCCCTGCCACTCTGCGGCTGGCAGCCCTGCGGGCATCGGTAAAATTGACTCCAGCGCCGGCGTTTTACTGGGTTTTGGAGTTAAGGTTTGGGTTGGCGTTGCTGTGGGTTCAGGTGTAGGGGTGTTTGTAGCGGTTGCCGTGGCCGTGGCTGTGTTGGTCGGCATAGGGGTCTCTGTTGGTTTTGCCAGAAATGGGTGACAAGCGGTCAACATCAACGCCATCACCAAAAACACAATCACTTTGACAATGTCTTTCATATGTCCCATTCACCTTTGCATCTGCTGTGGTAGTCTCAAATCATTTTACTGGCTAATACGACCGCCCTATCCACATAAAAATTGTACCCCAACTTCCTAAATTATGGGAAGCCTAACCTTGGCGTCAAACCGGCTTCTTCATAAACAATCGGCCGGCAGTTACACCATCACCTGGTCATCAAATTGCCGTTACCATCAATGATCACGGTGGTGTAAAAAACCTCCCCGGTTTGCCCGCTCCCACTGCTTTCAGAATTCCAGACAATGGTTTCGCCATTCCGGATTGTCATCGTCCATGAATAACCCTCACGGCTGTTCCAAACCATCCCGTGAATGATATTATTCTGCCCGGCATATAGCAGCCCGCTGATGTCCACCCAGCCAAATCCGTCCCCATATCCCCCGGTGACCGGAACACCGTTCACAAAAAGCAGTCCCACATCGTCTGCCTTGACCTGGGCCGTCCAGGTGCCAGCCAGGGTTGTTTTATTGGGGTCTTTGAGATCCACTGCCGTGGCGCTGTCGTCGCTGGCAACCCGAATGGTCTGTACATAAGCCAGTGTGTTCGGCTGCCCCGATTCCCCCTCATTGCCCCAGACAACGGTGTCGTTGTGAGACAGCGAGAAGCCCCACTTCGCGCCGGTCGCACCGTTCACATTCACAAATGTCAGGTAATTCACATCGTTGTTCAATTGAGCGCTGATATCCACCCAGCCGGTATCTCCATCACAGCAAAAAGCCACGCCTGCGATATGCTCATTGACAAGGATGATGTTCATATCATTGGTGTTGTATGCCCGAATTGCCCACAATCCACTTGGCAGATTTGGGGCAGCCGTCGGGTTGGCGGTTTCAAGTGCTGGTATCGTGGTGGAAATCGAAGCCGCGGGAGTTTCCGTTATTACGGATAATGTAATTGCCTGATCCGTCACCACAGCATCAGTTTCAACCGTCGATTGTGGCGTTTTGCAGCTTGCCAGCAACAGGCCCAACAGAACTAGCCATCCAAAAGCAATATTTCGCTTCATTGTCATCTCCTTGACGCAGAGGATCCAGACCCCTGTGCTCCCCCTATTGTACCCAATTACCACTTGCCCGGGGTTGCGATTTACCCCCCTGCCCACTTCAATGGCCTCAATGGGATGCTCTCCAGGCTGGTAACAATCAACCTGGCCCAGGACCAGGTTGCCGCCAGTCAGGGCGCTGAGATTGGGCTTCTCGTCCCCGCTCAACGAGGGTCGTATTTCATAAAAAAACTCCAACCTTAAGTTGGAGTTTTTTGCCAGTCGGGGCGCTGGGATTTGAACCCAGGGCCTCTTGCACCCCATGCAAGCGCGCTAGCCGGGCTGCGCTACGCCCCGAATTGGACAAGCGCTATTATACCGCAAATCGCTTCTTTGGGAAGGGGGGATTTTTATGCGTCGCGCCACTCACACCCGTAACCCCCAACGCTTTGTGATGAAATATTCCCAAGCCTTTTTGTGGGACTTTATGGATCACACCCACGACACGGGAGGAAGCGCGGGTGCAATCAAGCAGAACCCAAATGTGATCCAAGCCAAACCCAAGTCAAACCCAAGCAATCCACTTTTATGCTCAAAAGTATGGTTCAGCGGCTGGTTTGGGCCTTGACTACATGTTTATCAGACGTTCCAGCAGGGAAAGTTTGGCATACGGTTTCCAGTGAATATAGTCCATCAAGGCAGTGACCGGGACTGCCGGCTCGCCTGGAATAAATATTGAATCATCCCGTTCGCAATAATATAATTGCTGCCAGCGGAGCATGGATTGCTCCCAGAGGGGTTTCTCCAATTTGTAAGTCGCTTCCCGTTTCGCGCGCATTCTTACCAGCTTGAAGGTCAAATATCCAAAGATCATTCCGAAGATCAGAGACAGGAACGCGGACAGCAACCTGGACAGGAGTGCGACACCATCACTGACTTCTTGATTTGAGCCAACATTAAAGCCAAATATTTGAAGAATCAGCATCACAAAAAATATGAAGCTTCCAATAATTGAGAATATTGAAAAGCCTCCCCATACCAGCAATGTCGCGAAGTATAAAACTTTGTTTTTGAAGGGCTCGGGCGGAGGGGGCGGGGATAACCTCGATGCAATTCTGGAAATTTGGCTGGTGGAAAAGTTTTCATACCTGGTTTCTGTATGTAATTTTCCTTCACTGTCGGTATATGAATATCCCACCGGAATCTGGCCTGTTTGGCTGAAAGAGCCGCCCCGGACAATTGCCGACACTTTTTTGACAAGATCATCTTTATCACAAATTGGACAAGAGTTTGGCATGAGATATTCTCCTGGGAACTGTCGGGGAAATACGTGTCAAAAGGATTTCAATTGGCTTTGCGTGAAAGTCCCCAAACAGATCAGTGTCAAGTATTGATTGCTCTTAATTATAGTACAAACTCTGGCAATGACGGGCGGTGGGCAGGGGGATGCCGAACGGCCAGTTCCCGGGGCAAATAGCCCCGGGAACTCAGCCGTGCCGGAGTTTTCGCTGACCGGGATCTATGTCAGCTGGCTGCGGTAGCGCGTGATGTCCTCCTGAGGCTGGGGGTAGGCCATCTTCAGGGCGCTCAGCGTGTCCACCAGTACATCCGCTACCACCAGATTGCGGTACCAGTTTCGGTTGGCCGGAACAATATACCAGGGCGCCCAGGGCGTGCTGGTGCGTTCCAAAACGGCTTCATAAGCTTTCATATAGTCAGTCCACAGCTGCCGCTCTTCCAGATCGCCCGGGTTGAACTTCCAGCGTTTTTCGGGAACATCGATCCGTTCCAACAGACGCTCCCGCTGCTCATCCCGATCAATATGCAGGTAGAACTTGATAATCGTGGTGCCTTCCTCGGCCAGCAGCTGCTCAAAGGCGTTGATCTGATCGTAGCGCCGTTTCCAGACGTCATCCGGCACCAAGTTGTGCACCCGGACCACCAGAACATCCTCGTAATGACTCCGGTTAAAGATCACCAACTCGCCTTTTCCCGGCACCTGCTGGTGCACCCGCCATAGGTAGTCATGCGCCAGCTCGATGGTGGTGGGGGTTTTAAAATTGGCCACCCGGACACCCTGGGGATTGACCTGACCAAAGACGGCCCGCACGGTGCCATCCTTGCCACCGGTATCCATAGCCTGGAAGACAATCAGAATTTTATGTTTTCCCTCGGCAAACAGTACCTCCTGCAGTTCCCCCAGTTCCCGGGCGAGTTTTTCAAACCGGGGTTGGGCATCCTCTTTGGAGCCTTTAAATTGGGATGTCTCTGCAGCATCCCAGTCTTCCAGCTTGATCTTCTGATTCGGCTTCACGCGATAATGGTCCATGGTTTCCTCCAAATTCGCTCAATTATTCACTCACTCACTCACTCACTCACTCACTCACTCACTGACTCGTCCCCAGCCGTAAAATGTGGGGACATACAGCACGCGCCGGCCGGCTGCCCAGGCGGCGGCATCCAGTTTGCGCCAGTTTTCAATCCTGGCCGTCAAGCCCGGCCCGGATTCTGCCGGGTCGGCCGGGGCGGGCAGCTCAGCCGGGCCTGCCAGGCGGGTCAGG
>DAOQTN010000004.1:9001-20413 GCA_035340555.1 Anaerolineaceae bacterium
TTCTGCCGGGTCGGCCGGGGCGGGCAGCTCAGCCGGGCCTGCCAGGCGGGTCAGGGCGGCTAAGTCGGTCAGGTCGGCCAAGTCGGTCAGGTCGGCCAGGTCGGCCTGCAGGGTGTGCCATTCAAGGTCCTGTTCGGCAGGTGTGGGGGGGCCGGCCCACCATCCACCCAGGATCCCGACCTGGATGTCCACCAGTCCGGCGGCCTGCAGCCATTCCGCCAGCTTGCGCCCGGCCAGCGGATCGGCGCCCTGGCGGGCCAGGGCTTGAGTCTGCAGTTGGCCCAGCTGGTCCAACGGCGGCGGATAATCCACCCGGCCGCCATAATCCGGTTCGGCCAGGGCCAGCACGGCCCCGCCGCGGCACGTCACGCGGCGCATTTCCTGGAGCACAGCGGCGGGATCCGTCACCCACAACAGCAAAAAATGACAGAGGCTGACGTCAAAGCAGCCGGAGACAAATGGCAGCGCGGCGGCATCGCCCTGCTGCAGCCAGGCAGCTGGCAATTGAGCCCGGGCTTCAATCAACGCCGGGCGGTGAATATCCACACCGCAGATTGGAATGCTTTTCCCGGTGAAATCCGCCAAAACCGCGCCAGAACCACAGCCCACTTCCAGCACCCGCCGGGCGGCCCCCAGCCCGGCCAGGCCGTAAAGATACTGGCGCAGCTGGGCCGTCCAGCGGGCCTGCTGTTGACAGCGCCAGTTCGGCGGGCTGGCCGCTATTCGGGTCGGATGGCTTTCTTGATGGTTTCCCATGACTCCGTCAGCAGGTTGCCCATCACTGTCAGGATGCCTTGACCAGGCAGCACATCGCCGTCCGGTTCCACGTAAAGCCAGGCGCGGCCGGCTCCGGCGGCGCGTTCTCCAGCGGCGGCCAATTCCAAGGCCACCGGGTTGAGGGCCGAGTAGGGCGTGGGTAAATTCCAGACCAGTTTGAAACCATGCTCGGCGGCAGCCTGGGCGGCATCCTTCAGGGCTGGTGCCAGGGAGGGATCACTGACACTCAAGGATATCGAAGTCACTTCAAGCTCTGCCAGCCGGTTCAAGATCCCGGTAAATTTTGACACAGTGGCGGGGGTGATGGTCACGTGGACGGTGGTGTAAATATCTTCCGCCTGAACGTCCCGAATGGCTTCCCAACACTGTTCGTCCTCCTGCAGGACAATCATGAGGTGGTCCAGCCCGGCTTCCAGTAGCTGGTGCAAATAATCTGTTTCGGCCAGGCGCAGTCCATCGGTCAGCAGGCCGGTAACCTGTCCCTGCCTTTCGGCGAAGCTGATCAACTCCGGCAGATCCGGGCGCAGAGTCGGCTCGCCACCGGTAAAGATGATGTGCGGAATGCCAGCCTGCCAGGCTTTTTGCAGGATCAGCTGCCATTCCTGTGTGAGCAGATCCCGCTTAACCCGTTCCTGGGGCGCGGTGCTGCTGTCACCCGAGACGATGTCGCCTGAAACCCGGTAGGTCAGGGCGCAGTCCAACCGGTAGGGAGCCGTGATTTCTCCGCCGTAGGGCTCGACGCGTTCCATTCCCAGAAAGGTTTCCGGATCCAGGTCCGGGGTCTCAATCAGGGCCTGGATTTGAGCACTCAGGGTATTGTAATCTGCCAGGGCCTGGTCCCGGCTGACCCGATAGCGGGCCGCCATGCGGGTGGCCATTTCGGCCAGGTCTGTTCTTTGAACCAGATGGTAGGCGTATTCAGTCGCGGTTTGATTGAGGTGCAAGACTGTACTGGCATTCAGGATCAGAACCCCGGTACCCCCTGGATCGATTCTCAGGTGCATCCGGCTGGCCGGCTGCACCTCGGGAGGCGATTGATGGGTGTAGACACCGGCGGCCAGCGGCTTGATGCGGCCAAAGAGGCGGTCGGTCCAGTATTGAATGATCTTTTTCATACGCTAGCCTCCAAAAGTCTATTGATTGAATAACAACGCCAGTCCACAGGCGAGACTGAGCAGAATGACCGCACTGACCGTTGCCAGCCCCAACCACTGCCGGCGGGGCTGGGGTTGGGCTGAACTTTCTTCCGTCACCGGTCGGGGGGCATAATCCTCCGCTGGACCGGCCAGTCGATCCCGATGGCGGATCACGATCCACAGCAGATAGGGCCCGCCAAACAGAAAGACACTGATGCTGAAGAAAATATTGATGCCGTCCTGAATTTGTCGGTCCAGCAGGCCGGTCTCAACCGAGCGTGAGTTGACAAAAAACAAGGTGAAGCTGAGCAGTCCCAACACCAGGCCAAAAATAAACAGGATCCGGCCGCTGCGGGGCAGGAGCTTGCCGCCCTTTTCGGCAAATTTGGTGCCCATGCTCAGGGTGGTGTGCACAACCAGGGCCACAAACACCAGGAGCGAAGGCATCAGACCCAGTCCGGAGGCCGTCATTTCAAAGGGATCAAAGATATTCTGCCCCAGCAGCGCCATGGTCAGCCCCAAGGTGAAGGCAGGGGTGGCGATGCTGGTTCCCAACAGGACGGCTGCTGAACGGGTCTTCCAGTGTTTGCTCAAGCGCACAATGATCAGAGCAATCAGCAGGGGGAGGGAAACGATGCCATCCAGAACCAGGGCCGTCTTGAGCGGATTGTCCTGCAGGGTGATTTGCGTCCCATTGATTTGATCGCTGATGAACAGGGCCAGGGTGATCACCGGGCGGGTGATGATCAGGAACATGGTCAAAGCCTGTAGGGCATCATCGGACAGCTTCTCCCGGATCAACTTGATGAAGCGTCGCCCCAGATCCACGGCCGCATCCACCACGGCCATGCCCGCCAGCATCCAGATGGGAATGAATGCCAGCATGACCAGGGAATATAGACCGTCCAGATCCCGAACCATGAGATCCAACCCACCCCGGGTGAATCCCCACAGAACAAGGAAAAATGCAGCGGCACCGGCCCAAATGAAAAATTCGCCCACCTGAAATTCCTTCCAGACGGGTTTTTTATGCGTGAAAATGTGCGTTCCCACTGCCGCCAGAAGTAGTGTGGGAACAGAACAGCACCAGACCAACAAGGCCGGCGTATTTTCCAGCGGAATGACACACATCAACTGGATGCCAAACAGGACGGCAAAGGGGATGAAAATGGCCGGATGGCCATCGGTTGCGCCGGTCAGCAAGAAAGCCCAGCCCAGAGCCAGGGCGGCCAGGCTGACGATCACCACCGCCAGGGGAATCTGGATCATCCCGGAGTCATCCAGACGCAGGAAACTGACCTGGGCCATCCGGCTGCCCCAAATCTCAACCGCCAACAAGAAAAGCAGGAGAGCCCCGGTGATGGCGTATCCCAGAATGGCCAGGATGCGCTGCGGCTTGGGCAGTTCTTTCAGGTTGAGAAAAGCCTCCCGGAAGGGCACCAGATAAAAATAATACAGGGTGCGGAGAAAAACCTGTCCGATGGTCTGCAGAACACTCATCATGGCTTAGACCTGGGTGGGGGCTTGGACGGCCCATTCCAACGGACAGCCGCCGCCGCATTCCGCCAGCAACTCACAGTGTGTGCAGGCTGCCGGTAAATTTTGGCGTGTTCGCAGCCTGACGGCCAGGTCATGGTTCCAGATGCTTTCCCATGAATCGGACAGCAGGCTGCCCAGGCTGGTGTAATAAGACTGGCAGGGCAGTACCTGCCCATCCGGTTCCACGCACATATTGTACAAGGCCGCAGTGCACCCCTTGACCCCCAGCTCCATCTGGATGGGATCAAAATGGCAGTATTGGGTTGGGGTATACCAGATCAACCGCTGCTGGTTGGCCTCCGTCATCTCCCGGGCCAGGCTCAACAGGCCCGGCAAATCGGCCGCGGCCAAACCGGTTCCAACCTGGGCGCCTTTGCCGGAGTAGATCAGGGCGTTCAGTCCGACTGTGGGGACAGCCAATTCCGCCAGGAAGGCCAGTGTGTCTCGCAGCTGGGGACTGTTGGACTGCAACATGGTGGTGTTGGTCATCACATACAACCGGCTGCCCAGGGCATTTTTGATCCCGGCAACCGTATCCTGCCAGGCGCCGGGGGCGCAGACAATGGCATCGTGAATGGCGGGATCATGTGATTCAAGCGTGATTTGCACATGATCCAGCCCGGCATCCAGCAGACGCTGCAGCAGGACGGGATCCCGCAGCCGCCGGCCATTGGTGTTGAGCCCGGTGATTTGTCCATTGGCCTCGGCATGGGCAATCAGCTCCGGGAGGTCGGCCCGCAGGGTGGGCTCACCACCGGTGAAGACGATATGGGGGATGCCCAGCTCCCAGAGCCTGTCCAGGATGGTGAGCCATTGGGCTGTACTCAATTCGGGGTGGTTGCGGGGGCGGGCATTATAACAGTGGGCGCAGTCATTGTTGCAGCGGTAGGTCAACGCCAGATCCATGCGGTAGGGGGCTGACAACTGTGCTGAGAACGGCATCACAGTGTCCAGGTCCAGGTCGCAGATGGGACAGGGTCCATCGGGCTGGATCAACGCGGTCAATTGATCGGCAAAGGCCGCATAATCGGCCCGCGCCTGAGCGCGCGGCAATTGGTAAGCGCGAGTGAGCGTTCGGGTGGCCTGGGACGGACTGGCCTTCACCAGTGTCAGGTAAGCCATCAGGGCCGCCGTCGGGTTCAGATGGTAGGCATGATTGGCATTAACCAGCAGCAGCCCGCGGCCATCGCCATCCAATCGCAGATGAATGCGGGTTTTGGCTCCAGCCACGGCCTGCTCAAAATGGTGTACACCGGGGCCCGGCGGTTTGATCCGCCGGTTGCTCCGCCACCATTGGGAGAGCCGGTTGCTCCAATTTATAGCCATTAATTATCGTCCGCCGCCGGCACAGGCACAGGCGCAGCCGGCACAGGCACAGGCACAGGCGCAGGATCTGCCGCCGCCACCGCCGCCGCTGCGTGAACGGCCCGAGGATGAGCTTGATGAGACCGGCACCGGGTTGGTGCGGTTGGTCACACCGCTGGTGAAGCTGCTCAGGTCCCGCACCACATTGGATGAAAAGTTTTGAATTCCATTAACCACACTGGCAGCGAAATCAGCTCCCGGGACGGCGGAACGACTCCCGGGAATGGCGGCTGGAATAGACCCGCCGCCTGCCGCGCTGGCGTGTCCCGGATCAAACCGCCACCACCAGGTGGGATAGAAAACCGGTCCGGTGCGGAAAATATCGCGGGTACGGTCATCGTAGTCCTTGTCGAGCATGGTCCACTCGAGGGCCTGCTCGTAGCGTTCACTCTTGACTTCCGGTGTGTTGGCGGCTTCAACCTGTTCCCAGGCGGTTTTCATGATGCTCTGGTAATACTCCAGGGTTTCCTTGCGGCTGAAACCTTTCATTTTTTCGGTCAGGCTTTTGATCAAGCTGACCACCATTTCAGACAGGGCCTTCTGCCGCTCCACCTTGTCGGTTTTCTGGAAGGCCGCCAGAAAATCGGTTTCGTAGGCATACAAACCTTCCGGCAGCGGATCGGTGATCTCGAGGGCCAGGGGTTCCCGGGTGGTCACCCGCGCGGCGCCCTTTTTCAGGATGCCAAACAAAATCATCGTCATGACCTTGTCCAGCGGCCGTTCCATCATGATGGCGGCTTCCACGGCTGTCAGTCCGCGCTTGATGCCGTGTCCTTCCACGCTGATCTTGGGGGGCATGTACTGGAGCCGGCGTTTGCGGGCATTGATGGCGCCCCAAATGGGGAAGCCGATGAACAGAATGGAGCAACAGCAGAAAAATGCCCCACCAAAGAAATCGTCTTGGTTGATCCCCAGCGATTCCCAGATGCTGGGCTTTTTCACCGTGCCGGCCGGAACCAGGTCAACCGGAAATGCGGCCCCAAAACGATAGTCAGCTCCGGCATTGGCCGCGGTGCTGTTCCAGCGATAAAACACCCGACCCTGCTCATCATATCCGCTGAGGGGCTCATCACTTCCTGGCCAGCCGCGGGGGGTGAACCAGCGGGGTTGTTCCGGTTCCAGCCCAACCGGCAGGTAAAGGGTGACGGTCATATCCGTTGAGCCCTTGACCAGTGTTGAATCAAAGTAATTGGGCATGAAATTGAAACTGGCGTAATTTTGACCCTCAATGCGGGTGGTGTACAGCATTTGGCCAATCTCGACAATCGTCACATGGAGCAAGCCGCGCTCGCCCGGTGGGATGGCCTTGCTGCCCAGTCCCAAGGCCACGCCGTTGGAAATATAGGGCGAATAGGTGATATCGCTGATGCGCTGCCCATCAATCTCCGCGGAAACACTGCTCAGATAATAATTGGACGTTGGCATGCCGATGTCGACATATTCCATTGGATCTGCGGAGGGGTCATTTACAAATTGATATAGATATTCCACCGTTGCCGTGCCATCCGAGTTGATGGTGATGGTGGCTTCGGCCCGTTCCACGCTGAACAGGTACGTCTGGGCGGAAGCGGTTCCCCCCAGACCCAGCAGCAAAACGATGGCCACCAGCAGACCAAGCAGATGAAATCGTCGCATTGTGGGTACTCCTTCCCGCGGTTGCAAGCGGCCTACCATTTGGGCTCTTCAGTTAATTGATATGAGGTGTGGCAGTAGGGGCAGGTGACGACCGGGGCCCCGGCCACCATGGCAATATTATCCGTGGACAGGGTCCCCCCGCAGGATTTGCACTTGATGGTGTCCATGCTGACATTGCCAGGCAAATCAATCTTGATGGTGGTTTGTTGATTAACCACCGGGGCCGGGGGCTTCATGAACTTAATGGCTGCAAAACCGATCCCCAATCCCAATCCGGCCAGGATTAATCCGGTGAGAATGAGCCCGCCGGGCGTTCCCTGGGCATTGGGGCTGAACGCCGCCATGATATAAAACGCGCCAAAGATAATCATTGCGCCTGCAACCAGCAGAGCCAGAGCCTTAGCTATTTTCATAATAGTACCTCCGGGAAATTACCTTTAGTTTAACATTATCCGTCATTCCAGGCAACCACAAATAACCGCAATTTTTTTCAAAAAACGCCGCCTGCCCGCGCGCTGGTGTAAAGACCATTCTACCGGACCAGGAAAAATTTGACAAAACTGGCAGATCGTAGTAATATTGCCGTCGCTTGGCGAGGTAGCTCAGTGGGAGAGCAGGGGACTCATAAGCCCTTGGTCGTGAGTTCAACCCTCACCCTCGCCACCATAATCCGCCATCAGGCGGATTTTTTTTATGCCAACCCGCCCCGCGGCCAAGCATCCTGATCCGCTGACCAACTACGCCCGCTGATCAACTGGATCCGCTGACCAACTGCGTTCGCTGATCAACTGCGTTCGCTGATCAACTGCACTTTAATGATTTACGTAGATTCCCCGTCCGGGTTGCGCAGCCAGCGCTCGGCTGTTTCCAGCAATACTTTTAAACTCACCGGCTTGGCCAGAAAATCACTGGCCCCGGCTTGCAGGCAGCGCTCCCGCTCTGAATTGGAGTGTGCGGTCAGCGCAATGATGGGCGTGGGGGAAAATTCCAGCATGGCACGTAATTTGGCGATGACATCCAGCCCATCCATATCGGGCAGATTGATGTCCATGAAAACGATGTCGGGCCAGTCTTTATCGACAATTTCCAGGGCAGATTGTCCATTGAGAGCCACTTTCACCCGGTGACCCTTGGCTTCCATGAAGCTGCGGAAATTATCGGCGATGATCTGGTTGTCCTCCACCAGGAGAATCAGGGGCCTTTTTTGCGGCCTTCTGCTGCCTCCAGGAGAAGGCACCTCCACCAGGACCCCCGCCTGATCCAGGTAGGCCTCCACATCCTGGACAATTTCCAGCTGTTCCGGAGATAAATTGGTCTGGTACAGGCAGCTCAGGCGGGCAATCAATTTACCTCGGAGGCGCCGCATAGCTTGCAGCCGATTGGATTCAACTGAGGTGTGGGCCAGCCGGGCAGCTTGTAATTCCAAATCATGTTGAGCTTGAATTTCACGCAGGCGGGCTTCGGTTTGCTTTTGCTGGGAAACATCGGTGATGAAAATTCCCACCCGGCTGACGGCTCCGCTTTGATCCCGGACGGGATAGAGATGGTTTGAAAAATGCCTGCCATCCCGTTCATCATTAAACCAGGCGGGGACCCCGCTCTCAATGGTTTGCTGGATATGGGCCCAGCGGGTCCGCATGATGGCCTCCGGCAGAACATCGGACATCTTTGCCCCGATGATGTCCTTTAAGGGCTTGCCCAGGCTTTGGGACAATTCCTCATTGGCTCCCAAGATCCAGCCTTCAGTATCAATCAGAAGGACCAACCCCGGAATGCCGTTTGGCAGTACGGCGACCATTTCCGCGGCCTGTTGGTGGCCGCTTTCCGCTGTCAGACGTTTTTTGTTTTCTTCTGCCAGACTGGCTTGCAGTTGGTCGATGATCCCCTTCAGCCGGGTAACTTCCGCCTCGCGCCGGGCTTGATCCTGTTCATGGGTAAATATTTGCTGCAGCATTTGGCCACACAGCTGCAGAGTCTGGAGGTTCTCCGGCTCCCAGGTTTTCCAGTGTTGCTCTGTCTGGATGACAAGCACCAGTCGCAGGTTTGGCCCGGCAAAGATGGGGGCCAGGGCGATGGAGTGGATGCTCAACGCAAGCCAATGAGCCCGTTCAGACTGGGCGGACTGGGGCAAATCCTCAATCCGGGGAACATGCACAACCTGTCCTGCTCTGAGCTGTTCCATCACCCAGGGAAGTTCATGGAATCCGGCTTTGCTCCAATGCTTGGTGCGGTCCTGCAGGCCGCTTTTCACCCATTCGTATACAGTGGTAATGGGATCTTTGCCACCATCAAAAAGCATCGCGGTGCAGCGATCCGCCTCCAGGCGTTCGCCTGTGAGACGCAAGATTTCGCCCACCTGGGTGGGAAAGTGATGGCCGGCACAGGTTCGGATTAATTCAGTCAGAAAGTCCATGGTGTTAGCGGTTGGATGATCCATGCTTGACAGCCCCCTGGGGTTTAAACAGTCCGATCGCGATGCCAATTATTTGAGGCTTGGAATCACCAGTATTGGGGAAGTATTGATATTTTTTATGGGTGTTATTGGTGCTGTGCGGCACAAAGCGCCATTCCTCTTCAGTTTTTCGTTCAAAGAGCTTCAAAGTCAATTCAAAATCGGATCCGGCCGCGCTCTCGGCTTGGAGCACAACGATATCCCCGGGATCGGCGTCCTCCTGGGCTCGTACCAGGACATAATCCCCCCGGTCGATCCCCCGCTTGTTCATGCTGTCGCCCGTGATGTAAAACAGGGCGTATTCCTGCTTGCGGGAGGAGGTTCCCCGGCTTTTTTGAAGGCGGATCATTTTCTTGCCGGGCACTAGGCTGTAGAAGCGACAGAGTTGCCGGCGAATTTCCAGAGCGTCAATTTCCTCTTTCAGTGAAACCCGGGCAACCGGTCGCGTAATCTGCGCCCAGACCGGCTGAAAAGCTCCTGCCGCCAGTGCCGGGTACACATCCAGATGGAAAAAGCCGTTTGGTGACAGGGTGGCTGCCTGCAGTTTTGCACTGACTTCAACCGGCAGCAGGGAGTCGATGATTTGGATGGACGGCTCTGGTTGGAGCACCGGAATGGGTTCCGGCAGGGTTTCTGCACTGAACTCGGCGAACAACCGGCGCATGCTGGCCGCCAGTTGGCTGTAGTAAACAAAATTATCGGCTGCCGGATTGGTGACCAGTTTCCCGATTATTTCCAGAGCTCTTTCCCAACATAGTTGATCTTCGCCACCGGAGGTGCGTCCAGTCTGGTGCAGCAGGCAGCCCTGCATCCAGAAGGCGGTCGCCCGGATGTATTGAGCTTCCCAGTCGCTGTGGTCCGTCCGGTCCCCCAACAGATCCAGGACTTCATCCAGATCCAGCTCCGCACCGAGGTAATCCTGGGATAACGCCAGCACCACAGCCCGCTGCATCCGGCTGCGGGTCTGCTCCAGGATCTGATGGCGGGCATCCGCCACGCGCACCCATTTGTTGACCTTTTCCTGGGCGAAATTGAGAATTTGCTCGGCCTCATTTTGAGCCGGCATGGCGGACAATCGTTCCAAGGCTGTGCGGACCTGCTCCGTACAGGTCCGCGCGGTCTCACCCCCCGGGGTCAGCCCGCGGTAGCTCATGAAATAATCAAATGTGCTTTGGATGGTGTTCATAATTTCTGGTGACGATCCCCGAGGTGACTGGACGCTGCCGCAACAACGGTCCCAGTCCTTCATTCCCGGCAGGGGACTGGACAGGAATGATTGCATACACTCTGTTCATGGGCGGGACATCCCCATCCCATCCATGAATGACAATTTAACCTCCCTACAAGTTTACATCAAAGACGCAAAAATTCAATCCTAAACCCCCTCAGAGTCTCCGGCCGGTGTCATCATCCCCCTGGAATTTTGCCCGGGTGCGGGCTTGGCCGGCGGACTGCTGGAATCTGGCAAACCCGGGGCTGTCAACTCTGATTGTGACAATCAGCCGGAGCGTCCGGACCCCGGTCCATTGCGCCGGGCGATTTCCGGGAAGAGCGTTGGCCCAACCCGCCAGAAATCTGCCAGAAACCACTGAAAACACCGAAAACACTGAAAACACCGAAAACACCGGAAACCCCGGAAACACTGAAAACACTGAAAACACCGGGAACACTGAAAACACTGAAAAAAACCTTGACATCCTCGAAATCCCGGGATATGATAAATCTAGTATCATGTAGATTAGATTATTAAGATGACCATTCGACACGTTATTCTGGGCTTGCTGGCACAGCAGCCGCGGCATGGTTACGAATTGCATGCGGCTTTTCAGGCCATTTCTGGCGGCCAGGAAAGCTGGGATGTCAAGCCAGCTCAGATCTACACCACCCTGGCTCGCTTGGAAGAAGGCGGCCTGGTGGTGCAGGAGGGAACCGGCCAGGACGGAGGCCCGGAAAAGTACATTTATGCGCTGACCGAAACCGGTCTGGTGGAACTGCGGTCCTGGCTGCTCAGCAGCATTCCCTCCGATGCCCAGCGGGATGCATTTTACGTCAAGTTGATGATTTGTCTGGCCCTGGGTGAGGTAAACCCCCGCACGATCATCCAAATCCAACGCAGCAGTCGCTACCAGGAACTTCATCGGATCACCGCCCAGCGGCAGGCCGCGGATCCACACTCTGAACTGGCCAGAATTCTGTTCCTGGACAAGGTGGTGATGCATCTGGAGGCCGATCTGCGCTGGCTGGACATGATCGAAGCCCGGTTGGACGATGTCCAGCAGCAGCCCCTGCCACAGCCTGAGCGCCGGCCGCGGGGACGACCGCCAAAGCAGCTTCTATCCAATTAATTCATGGAGGTATTGTGATGTCATTGATCGAAACCCAACAACTAACCAAGATTTATGGCCAGGGTGAGGTTGAAGTCACCGCTCTGGACCATGTCAACTTGCAAATAGAGACCGGTGAGTTTGTCGCCGTCATGGGCCCCAGCGGCTGCGGCAAATCCACCCT
>DAOQTN010000005.1:0-5031 GCA_035340555.1 Anaerolineaceae bacterium
TCTTGATGACCCGGGCACCGCGCAAATTCTGCTCAACCCGGGTGGTCAGCGCGGCCAACTGCTTCTGGATCTGCATGGACAGGGGGCGAAAGACCCGGCCAAATCGAATGGATTGGACCGCCAGCAGCGGCATGGCAATCAACCCCAGCGGTCCCAAACGGGGGTTCATGGCAATCATCACCCCGGCGGTGATCAACATCAACACCAGGCCTTCAATCACCCGGAAGGACGCCCGGCCAGTCAGGAAGCGGATCCGCTCCACATCCTGGATGGCGCGGGAGAGCAGGTCCCCGGCTTCAGCCTGGTCATGAAAGGAGAAAGACAGTTCGGTGATTTTGCGCTGCAGGGCGTTGCGCAGATCGTAAGCCACCCCCTGCGAGGCGACCTCGGTCCACATGCCCTGAAAATAGGTCAGCAGGCCTTTGATCAGGACCAGCAGCAGCAGCGCCCCGACTGCCAGCCCGAGCAGGGTGCTGCGGCGGGGTTCCGCCAGGTCGCCGCCAATGCCATTATCAATGGTCCAGCGGATGATCTGGGGATTCACCATATTCAAAATATCGATCACCAGCATGGTCAGGTAGGCGCCGGCGGTCAACTTCCAATGAGGACGCAGATACCCAAAGCAGCGCAGCAGGGTACGGGTTTGTTGGGAAGCAGGTTTTGGAGCGGGTTTGGGAGCAGGTTTTAAAGTGGGTTTCATCAGGTGCAAGTAACTTTGAAATTATGATGTCAGACAATATAACCGGATGTGACATGGGTATTATACTTCACCGCTTTGCGCTGTAAGATTAGGAATCCCACAGAATCCGCCGCATCGCGGGTCCCACCCGCCTTCAGGAGGGAGTAATTTTTGATCAGCCAGCCGGCGGAGGGGGGGCTGATCAGCCAGCCGGCGGTTGGGAGTGATGGCTGATCAGCCGGGAATGGAATAAAAACCCGCCGCCTGGCAGCACCGGGTGGCGGGTTTCATATATTTACTGAACCGGGGATCCGAATCAGCCGTTCTTGCGCTGGAACTCGGCCATGAAATCAGCCAGAGCCTGGGCGGATTCAACCGGCAGGGCATTATAGATGGAGGCACGCAGACCGCCAACCGAGCGGTGACCCTTGAGGCCGATGAAGCCGGCTTTCTTGGCTTCCTTGACAAAGAGCTCTTCCAGTTCTTCGGTGGGCATCCGGAAGGGCACGTTCATGATGGAACGGGCGGCCACCGCGGCATGACCACGGTAGTAACCGTTGCTCTGGTCGATGGCGCCGTAGATGAGGTTGGCTTTCTGCTGGTTGATGGCATGGATGGCCGGCAGACCGCCGAGTTCCTTGAGCCATTTCAGCACCAGACCGACCATGTAAATGGACCAGCACGGCGGGGTGTTGTAGAGCGAGCCGTTGTCAACCATGATCTTATAGTCAAGCATGACGGGCAGCTTCTCAGGAACACGGGTCAGCAGATCCTCGCGGATGATGGCAACCACCACCCCGGCCGGACCGGCATTCTTCTGGGCGCCGGCATAGATCATGGCGTAGGGGGAAACGTCCACCGGCTGGCTGAGGAAATCAGAGGACATGTCGCAGATGAGCGGGACACCGGCGGAAACGCGAGGTTCGGTCCGGAATTCAACACCGTGAATGGTCTCATTATGGCAGAAATGCACATAGGCGGCATTGGGATCCAGCTGAATTTCGCTGTCAGCCGGCAGGCGGGAGAAATTGTCCGCCTCGGCGTTGAAGGCGATATGGGTGGCGCCAAGTTTGGCAGCTTCCTTGGCGGCAGTGCGGCTCCAGGCACCGGTGACAATATAATCCGCTGAAGCACCGGCCGGGCGCAGGTTCATCGGGATCATGGCAAATTGGAGGCTGGCACCGCCCTGCAGGAACAGGACCTTGTAGTTGGCAGGGATGTTCATCAGTTCGCGCAAATCAGCTTCCGCGGTCTGGATGATGCCTTCAAACTCCTTGGAGCGATGGCTCATTTCCATCACCGACATGCCGCAGCCCTGGAAATCAAGGATTTCAGCCTGGGCTTTTTCGAGAACAGAGACCGGCAGCACGGAGGGGCCGGCGTTGAAATTATGGACACGCTTTACGGGGGTCATTTTTTCTGCGCCTCTTTTGATTGGTAATGAAATGATGGATGGGCAAGGTTGGGTTGGCCCCATAAAATCCTCACCCGTTGACATTAAGACTATGATACCGCAAGTGGGGTAAATTTGCATATGTCATTCGTCTTGAAGTGGCAAAACAATTGCCATACGGCGGCAAATTGAACGTATAATAATGATATCCGGCCAGTCTCACCACCGGTGGGGGCCGTCCCAAATCAATTGGCAAATGGAGGGAGATATCCCATGCAAAACTTACTGGAGAAATGGTTTTTAAAGCTGGCGCCGGCGCCCGCAGCGACCACCCCAACCCCGGCAAACTGGCTGTTCAGCCAGAACAGCGGGGGCAGCAAGCCCCGGGTGGTGCGCGGTGAACGCCGCCGGCCGGCTTCGCCCAGCAGCACCCCCCGCCCCAGGGCGGAAGCACCCCAGCGTCAGTCCGCGCCGCGCCCCACCACCAGCGGCGGCGGTGGCGGGTATGTCCCGCCCACCCTGGGGGGTGGGGGTACAGCCCGCCCGTTGAGCTTCAACCTGCCTGGGGGCAAGCGGACACCGATTGTTTTGATCATCATTGTGGCTGTGATTGCCATCTGTTTATGCATCGCCTTGTCACAGGGCGGCGGGCTGGGCGAGATCCTCTCCACCCTGGGATCAGGGGAGTATACCGATTACACGGTTACCGAAGACACCACCAATTATACCTACACCGAAGCGCCGGTCCGCCCCACCCGCACCCCCGGCAGTGTCATGCCTTCGGATGACACCTGGTTGGTGCTGCTTTATCAGGATGCCGACGACCAGGTACTGGAGAAGGACATCTATTTTGATCTAAACGAGGCCGAACGCGTGGGATCCAATGACCAGGTGACCATCCTGGCCCAGATGGATCGCTTCCGGGCCGGTTACCAGGGCGACGGCAACTGGACCAACGCCCGGCGGTATTATGTCACCCAGGATAACGATCTGACCCGGGTCAGTTCCGAACTGGTTGAAGATCTGGGGGAGGTCAATATGGCCGACTCCCAGACGTTGATTGATTTTGTCACCTGGGGCATCGAAAATTACCCGGCGGACAAGGTGGTCTTGATCCTGTCCGATCATGGGATGGGCTGGCCCGGCGGGTGGACGGATCCCACCGCCGGCGGCACCCCGGATGCGGCCGCCATGCCCATGGCCGCCCAACTGGAGGACCACCTGTATCTGATGGAAATTGACGAAGCCCTGGAAACCATCCGCTCCCAGACCGGTCTGGATCAATTTGAAGTCATCGGCATGGACGCCTGTCTGATGGGCCATGTGGAGGTTCTCAGCGCCATGGCGCCCCATGCCCGCTACTTTGTCGGTTCCCAGGAAGTGGAGCCCTCACTGGGCTGGGCCTATGCCTCCTTCCTGAATGCGCTGACCACCAATCCCGGCATGGATGGCGGCGAATTGGGGCGGTTGATTGTCGAAAGCTATATTGTCGATGATCAGCGCATCACGGACGACAGCGCCCGGGCGGATTTTGCTTCCGGGGCCTCCCCCATGAACAGTTTCTTTGGCGGTTACAGTGTGCCTTCCGCCGGCCAGATTACGGCACAACTGCAGCGGGACATCACCCTGACCGCCGTGGATCTATCGGCTGTGCCCAATCTGATCAACAACCTGAACAACTTTTCCTACGCCCTGCAGAATGCCGATCCCCGCGCCATTGCCCAGGCCCGCACCTATGCCCAATCGTTCACCAACATCTTCGGCAACGGGACCCAACCCTCCTACATCGATCTGGGCAACTTCACCCAGATGGTCTCGGACAGCAGTTCCAACACGACCGTGAATACCGCCGCCAGCAGCCTATTGAATGCCATCAACCAGGCGGTGGTGGCTGAACAGCATGGGTCAAAACGACCGGGTGCCACGGGCATCTCGATCTACTTCCCCAGTGTGCAGCTGTATCGCAGCGGCGTGGCCGGCCCCCAGTCCTACACCGTGGCCGCCCGGCGCTTTGCGACCGACTCGCTGTGGGATGAATTCCTGGTCTACCACTACACGGGCAAGACCTTTGATGCGGCCACCACTGACATCATCACCACACCCCGCACCAGTGAAATTCGCGGGGCGGTCGCCGGCGGCGTCTCGGTGGGTCAACTGCAACTGTCGGGCACAACCGTAGCCCCCGGCGGGTCCATCCTGATGAGTCTGGACATCTCCGGTGAGAACGTGGGGTACATCAAACTGATATTGGGATATTATGATCCCGGCAGCAACGCCATTGTGATGGTTGACAGCGACTACATCGACAGCAGCGAGACCCGCAGCATTGACGGGGTTTACTATCCAGACTGGGGCGTGGGGGATTTTCGGTTGGAATTTGATTGGGAGCCCATCGTCTTTGCCATCACCGACGGGCAGACCACGGCTGAGGCCCTCTTCACGCCTGAAATATACGGGGCCAGCGCCACGGACGCCGTTTACAGTGTCGACGGCATGTACACCTTTGCGGATACCGGTGAAACCCTGACCGCCAGGCTGTACTTCCGCAATAATCAACTATGGCAGGTGTACGGCTTCAGCGGCAGCGCTGATGCCAGCGCCCCCCGTGAAATCAGCCCCCAAGCCGGAGATACCTTTACCATCCGGCAGCGCTGGCTGGAACTGGACGCCCAAGGATCCGTCAGCCGGGTGGCAAATGAGCCCGGGGAAACCCTGATCTTCGGCAGCGAGCCCTTCCAGTCGGTTGTGCTGGATGCCGCCCCAGGCCAGTACCTGTTGGGATTCATTGTGGAAGATCTGAACGGAACCCAAACCCCGGTTACGGGACAGGTAACGGTCCGCTAGGCGGGATCCCGCATCTGAGCCCACCCGGTTTCAATCCCGGATCGCTTTGGGACGCAGGAATAGCCTGCGTCCCTTTTTTCTTTTTTTTGCGCCTTTTTGGGTGCCCTCTTGTTGT
>DAOQTN010000005.1:5041-7116 GCA_035340555.1 Anaerolineaceae bacterium
CAGGGAATATACCGATCGGTATAATCATTGCCAATGGATAATCGAGACCAGCTGTTGAACTGCGCCCTGAACCTGTTTGCCGCCCGCGGCTATGCCGCCGTGGGGGTGCAGGAAATTGTCAACGCCGCCGGGGTGACCAAACCGACGCTGTATCACTATTTTGGCAGCAAGCACGGCCTGCTGGAAGCAATCCTGGGCGATTATTTTGCTGCACTGAATCAGCTGCTGCGCCCGGCTGCGGCATATTCCGGTGACCTGCCACTGACCTTGAAACGCATTGCGGCTGCTTATTTTGATTTTGCCAGCCACCAGCCGGTCTTCTACCGGTTTCAACTGGCCCTCTGGTTTGCCCCCGGCGACAGCGAGGAAAACCAGGTTGTCACCCGGTTTAACCGGGTGCAGTATACGTTGGTGGCCGATGTTTTTGCCCAGGCGGTCACCCAACACGGCAACATGCGCGGCCGCCACCAGGCCTATGCCACAACCTTTATTGGTATGATCAATACCTACATTGGCATGGCCCTCAATGGATACACCGCCCTGGATGACCGTCTGCTGGAACAGGCGCTGCACCAGTTTCAACATGGGATTTATTCCTAGTCGCGGCGAACAGCCTCTTTTTTTACCCCCGCCCTATACCGATCGGTATATTCGTCAGGAAGGAAAAACAAATGACTCATTGGAGCAATTCGTCGGTTTTCTATCACATCTATCCACTGGGCCTGTGCAATGCACCCGCCCAAAATGATTTCTCTGCCTCCCCGCAGCCGCGCCTGTTGGAGTTGATCCCCTGGCTGGATCACCTGGTGGGGCTGGGCTGCAACGCCCTGTATTTGGGACCACTGTTTGAATCCAGCGCCCACGGCTATGATACCGCCGATTATTACCAGGTGGACCGGCGACTGGGGGATCACGACACCCTCCGGCATCTGGTGGCTGAAGCTCACCGGCGGGGAATTCGGGTCGTCTTGGACGGGGTATTTAATCATA
Source organism: Anaerolineaceae bacterium (assembly GCA_035340555.1). GTDB lineage: Bacteria > Chloroflexota > Anaerolineae > Anaerolineales > Anaerolineaceae > JAGOFZ01. The sequence goes on from DAOQTN010000005.1 coordinate 6,032, forward strand.
CCGGCCGGCATTTCTGGGCCTTCCGGGATGTCCAACAAAATCGCGCCAATTCAGCCTACTGCAGTTGGTTTTCAGGCCTGCGGTTTGACCAATCCAATCCCTGTGGGGACGGCTTTAATTACGATACCTGGGCCGGGTTCCACGAGTTGGTCAAACTTAATCTGCACATCCCGGATGTCCGGCGACATTTGCTGGACGCGGTGGCCATGTGGATTGAGCGGTACGGCATTGACGGCCTCCGGCTGGACGCAGCCGACGTTCTGGATCGGGATTTCCAGCGCGAACTGGCCGGTTTCTGCCGGCAGCGGCGGGCCGATTTCTGGTTGATGGGGGAGGTGGTCCATGGTGATTACCGGCAGTGGGCCCATCCGGGAGCGCTGGACTCGGTGACCAATTACGAGGCCTACAAGGGATTGTTCTCCAGCCTGAATGACCGCAATTACTTTGAAATCGCCTATGCCCTCCAGCGCCAGTCCGGAGCCGGCGGCCTGTATGCGGGACTGTCCCTGTACAACTTCGTGGATAACCACGATGTGGATCGGGTGGCCAGCCGGTTGCATGATCCGGCGCACCTTTATCCGCTGTATGCGCTGCTGTTCACCATGCCCGGCGTGCCCTCCATATACTACGGCAGTGAATTTGGATTGACCGGGAAAAAGAACGGCAGTGACGCCCCGCTGCGCCCCACCATCGATCTGGCACAGCTGCAGCAGAATGCGCCGCAGCCGGATTTGCGCACAGCCATCCAGCGATTGATCGGGCTCCGGCAGACCCTTCCCGCCCTCCAAACGGGTGGCTATGAACAAATCCACGTCAGCCCGGCCCAGCTGGTCTTCAAGCGCCAGGCCGGGGCACAGAGTGTCATTGTGGCGCTCAATGCAGATCGGGCGCCGGCCTCAGTGACGATAAATCTGAATTTGCCGGATGGTTTGCTCTCCGACGCCCTCAACCCACCGGACCAGCTCGCGGTCCATCACGGCCGGGCGACACTGTCTGTGCCACCCCACTGGGGTCGCCTGTTGGTCCAGGAGGGGTAGCTGGCATCCGGACCGTCAGATTGCAGGCTCACCGGCCGGCGGGTTTGC
>DAOQTN010000005.1:7216-20205 GCA_035340555.1 Anaerolineaceae bacterium
GGGCCGGCGGGTTTGCGGGCCGGCGGGTTTGCGGGCCGGCGGGTTTGCGGGCCGGCGGGTTTGCGGGCCGGTGGGTTTGCGGGCCGGCGGGTTTGCAGGCCGGCAGGTTTGCAGGCCGGCAGATTTGCGGGCCGGCTGGTTTGCGGGCTGGCAGGCCAATCAGAGGTCGATACCTTTCGGGCAAGAGCCTTGCTCAGGGACCGTACACCCATTCGGTAAACAGGGGCGTCAGGTCACAGGCACAGGCTTGTTCTGCCATTGTCTTGAACCCGGTTGTTGTGGCAATCTCCCACTGGTAGGTCCGGGCATAGGTCGCCAGGAAGCTATCAAAACGGTCTGCGCCCATGGTCTCAGCCAGGGTAAATAGAAATACGGGACCCCGGCCATAAACAATCGGGCTGTACTCATTGGCGGCGTACTCCCCGGAGGATAACCCGATGGGGATGTCCTCCTGGTTCACACGCGCCCACCGGCTAATCCATTCACCGCGATATTCATCCGCGGCGGCCAGGTCATGGGCGTCCAGATAATAAAGATAGGTACAGTATTGGGCCAGGGCTTCATCCAACCAAGGCTCACCAATCTGGTCATTGCCAACCAGGTTGTAGAACCACTGGTGAGCCATTTCGTGGGCCGTGACCGACTCAAACATGAGCTGAGCCGGGATGCCGCGGATGATGGTATTGGGGTCATACAATTCCAGGTTGATTGCGGTGATGGCTGGGTACTCAATGCCCAGCGCCAGCATGGGTGTGCTGACAATATCAAAATCGGTATAGGGGTAGCGGCCAAACCGGGTGCCGTAGTGTTCCAGTGAGGCGGCAACAATATCGACCGCCTGGTGTGAACTCGCCTCCCATTCCGGCAGGGCATAGCTGGTGATCGTGACTCCGGCGATAGTTTCAGAAGTGCGTTGAAACAGTTCGCTGCCTGCCAGATAAAAATCCCGCGCCGGGCCGATGACGTAGGTGGTCGTCTGCCAGTCAGCTTGGATTTCGTGGGCCGCCTCAATGCCGCTGGCAGCCAGCACCAGGGCCGCCGGAGCAGCAACCCGCACTTGATAAAAACTGACATCATAATAGGGCAAATCGCCATTGCCAGGTGGAATGGCGGCGTGCCAGCCCTGATCATCATAAACCGGTATGACCGGGTAAAAAGTATCCAGCACCAGGACATCGTCAAAGAAGCCCAGTAAACCATAATTGCCCCCCATCTCTTCTGGCAGGACAAGCCAGAAGTCCAGCTCGATGTCCACCCCGGCGCCCGGAACAAGTGACTCGGCCAAAGGAAGGCGCAATGCACTCCGGTTGGCTTCTTCAACCGGCTGGACCGGTTGGGCGGCGATGGTCACATTGGAAACGGTCAAGTTGCCCCCGGCAATATTGGGGAACAAACGCAAATAGATTTCAGCCAGGTTTTCCGACTCACGATTGGTATAACGGATGACCTCGTGTCCCTGCAGCGATCGGTAATCCGATGCAATCACCAGATCCAGCCGGTACTCGGTGGCTCCGGGTAGTTCCGCCAGCACCGGTTGGGCAAATTCCTGCAGGGCAAGGCGGTAAATCTCCCGCCCTTCGTGGAATTGAGGGGGAGGCAGTTCCGGCGGCGTCAGAGTAGCCACCGGAGCTGGTGTCCGGCAGGCGGCCAGCAATAGTATCAACAGAAGTGCCGATAGAATCAATCCAGATGTAGATCTCTTCATTTCAAAACTTCCTTTCAAGTAGAGCACATTCAACCGGATGGTTATCTATCGACTGGCTATCTATCGACTGGCAGAAGGGCCTAATCTGCGCCTACCACGCCATAGCGCTGTTGCAGCAGATCATCCGCTGGCTGCCCCAGCATCAAGTGCAGCAGTAAATCCTTCTGGGTACGCACAAAGGGCAGGTCATAGCTGTCCTCCAGAACCGGGGGCAGGTAGGAGGCCGGGCGATATTTCAGCGGGGCCTCATTGTCGCCCAGAACCCGATGGACAACCTCGGGGTTCGGCGGAACCGGGGTGCGGCCAAACTCACCCCGCAGCAGCATGCGAAATTCATCCGAAGCCAGCTCGTACCGCTCACTAGACATTAGATTAAAGGCGGCCTGCGAACCCACAATCTGGCTGGTGGGGGTGACCAACGGCACATAGCCCACATCCCGCCGGACATGCGGAATTTCCGCCATCAGGGCATCCATCATCTCCGGCTGCCCCATCTGTTTGAGCTGGTTGTGCAGATTGCTCAACATGCCCCCCGGAATCTGGGATTGGAAAATCCGGTCATCATAATTGGGGTATCCCAAATCGGCCATCATCTGATGAGAGATCTTGAGGGCTGCCTCAATGTTGTCATCTGTCGGATTGGCAACCAGGCGTAAAATATCGTCAACCTGGCGGCTGTTTACATCGCGAAAATCCACCGGACGGTAGAATTTGCCGTAATAGGGAATGGTGTCTTTCAGTTCCTCAAAGATCTTGAACAGTTCGGCCTGCACCTTGAGGAGAAGACGTTTGTTCAGGCCGTGATCCAGCCCCAAGGCTTCGGCAAAAACAATCAGCAGTTCCACCGGCGGGTGGGAACTGCCGCCGGCAAAGGGGGTGATCGCGCTGTCAATCGAATCCACACCATGAACCATGCCAATGACGGCATTCAACAAACCGACGCCCGTTGTGGTATGGGAGTGCAGCGCCAGGGGCAGGGTGGTATGAGCGCGCAGTTCCCGGATCAAGGTCACTGCGTCGCGGGGATGCAGCAACCCGGCCATATCCTTGATCGCCAACTGGTCCGCACCCATGTCTTCCAATTTTTGAGCATAACGGACAAAATAATCAATCGTGTGAACCGGGCTGGTGGTATACGAGATGGCTGCCTCGGCCCGCGCTCCGTAGGCCTTGGTGGCCAGCAGCGCCGTGATCAGGTTGCGCTCATCGTTCAGGGCATCAAACATGCGCATGATGCCAATTCCCGAAGCCGCAGCCTGCTTGACAAAGGCAATCACCAAATCATCCGGATAAGGTTGGTAGGCAAACAGATTTTGGCCGCGCAGCAGGGCTTGAATCTTCTGGGGTCCACCCAGCATGAGGGCAAATGCCTCCAAGCGTTCCCAAGGGTCTTCATTTAAAAATCGAACGCAGCTGTCAAGAATTGCACCACCCCAAAGCTCCATGGCCTGGAAGCCGGTTTCATCAATCATTTTCAGAACCCGCAGGGATTGCTCTCGAGTCATGCGGGTAGCGGCAATCGACTGATTGCCGTCTCGCAGCGTCAGGTCGGTAAATTGTATGCGTTTTTTCATTTTTTCACCCTGTCCATTCACAATACGACGACAACTAATTTAACAGCGTTATCCGCTGTTCCAATCAATCCTTTCCATCTCGATCATCCAGACAATCCAGGCAGGCCAAGCAGGCCAAGCAGTCCAGACAATCCATCGAGGCTCTTCAGCCTCTTTTGGCATTATAACCGGATCAACGGGGAAAATGGAGCGATTTCAGTGATTTTACAGGATTCTTACGCAAGATTAATTCAATATCAACAAGAACAGCCCACCCTTGCGGGCAGGCTGTCTCATTCAATTGAAACCGGCGCAGGGATTACTTGGCCGGGGCGCCCAAGGCATTAGCTGGCGCAGAGGGGTTGGCCTTGCTGCGCGAGAAAGCGAGGGTGGTTTCCACAGCCATCCAGATGGCCAGGACAATGTAAATCAAGCAGGCGATGGGGATGATAACCTGGGCACCAACCGGGAAGGCAAAGGTTTTGGTAGCCACATTATCAACCATAGTCTCCACCACAGTATAGGTCAGGAACATCTTGATCAGGGCCCAGGTGCTCATGATGAACATGAAGACCGCCGGGATGAAGGTGAAGATCCAGGCCTTCTTGAATTTGGCCGTGTTGAGCAGCCAAACTGTGATGCCGATCAGGGCGAGGCCGGCCAGAAGCTGGTTGGAAGCGCCAAAGGTCGTCCAGAACATTTTCCAGGCAGGCACAGGGTTGCCGCTGGCATCCTTGAGGGTGATGAGCATCAGAATCAGGGGAACGCCACCGGTGAGAAGGGTCGCGAAGATCTTGCCAGCCCAGCTCTTAAAACCGGTGAGTTCCTGGATGATATAGCGGCCCAACCGGGTGCAGATATCCAGGGTGTCATAAACAAAAGTGGTGAAGGCCATCAAGCCGAAGGAGATGCCAAAGGCCACATCCACACCAATTAATTTCATAAAGGAGCCGAGACCGGAGGCATAGACAAAGTTCGGGGATTTGGTTACCAGCGGATCTTCCTTGGTAATGATCATGACCGTCGACAGCGCAATCACTGCCACGATGCCTTCAACCAGCATCATGCCATAACCCACCAGCTTGGTATCGCCTTCCTTCTTGATTTGCTTGGAGGTCGTTCCCGAACCAACCAGGCTGTGAAAGCCCGAGCAGGCGCCACAAGCCACGGTGATGAAGAGCATCGGGATCATCGCCGGCCAGACAGCCGCCATGTCCAGGCCTTTGGGGTTAAAGGCGGGATATTGGACTTTGAAACCGCCGAAAATGACGCCGATGAAGGCGATAATCAGGGAGGCATACAGGAAGTAGCCGCCCAGGTGGCCGCGCGGTTGGAGCAGTGCCCAGACCGGGACGACAGCGGCAACGAAGCAGTAGATCAAAACGATGATGTTCCAGACCTTCTGGGGAGCCAGGCCCAGGACCGCGGGCATGTTCAACGGGATGTACTGGCCAACCCAGATGGCAACACCCACCAGCGGCAGGAAAATGATCGTTGCCCAGGTCAGGTTAATTTTGGTGTACTTGAGCAGAAAGCCCATGATGATCGGCAGGGCCAGGTAGAGCAGGGAGGAGGTGGCGATGGCGCCACCGCCCACCATCTGTCCATTGCCAAGGTCCACAGTGTTCACAAAGGCCGACGTGGTCACATCGGTAAAGGCCACAATGATCATGACCAGGGTAAACCAGATGAACAGGTTGAAAAGGATCCAGGCCCGGCGGGAGACGTTCAACCGGACCGTTTCAGTGATGGAGCGGGCCTTGTTACGCACAGAGGCAACCATGGCGCCCATGTCATGCACACCACCGATAAAAATGGAGCCCACAATAATCCAGATCAGGGTGGGCAGCCAGCCAAAGGCCAGACCGGCAATGATGGGACCGGTGATGGGGCCGGCCGCAGCAATGGCGGAGAAGTGCTGGCCCATGAGGAACTTTTTATCAGTAGGGACATAATCCAGGCCGTCATTCATCTCAACGGCCGGGGTGACATTGTTGTCATCCAGGGCATAGATTTTCTTGGCCAGGAACTTGCCATAGGTGATGTAGGCAGCATAAAACAATGCAGCTACACCCACGACAATAAAAAGAATATTCATTGTTGATCTCCTAAAGAGGGGGGGGATTTTCCTTGCCGCTTTGGGCGCGGAAGTTTAAAACAAACAATCGACATAAGAAAATAACTGCAAACAAGTGGGGTTCAGATCAGCGACCTCCTTTCATCAAGGACACGCGCTAAAACAAACTGAATGAGGTGGTTCAGTCAAAACGTTTTCCCTTGATCCATTCATTAAAAACATTGTTACGGATTTAAAAAACCGATTTTGTGATGAATGGTCCAGTTTTGGGCCGATTAAAATTTATTATACGCCGCGCCTAGGGTGCATGATATGACAAATTGCACAATAATCATCTGATGATATGCATAAATCTTACATAAATCTTATACAGGGCTCCATGCTATAATCGGCGCATGATGTCGAAAATCGCCCGGATCTTCAAGGGTGTGCTCTCAATGGGCGACATGTTTTGCCTGGCATTATCCCCCATTGCAAGCGTGGGATTCGTCATTTTCCTGATCATTCTGGCAAGCGGTTGGGGGGGGCATTTATCCCTGATCCACCAGTACGAAACCGGAGGGCGGACAACCACCGCCCGGATCCTCTACGACCCCGACCCGGATTCGGATTATCTGTTCCTGGACTATAATGGAGCTGCGGGTGCCCCGGAGAGCGGATTTATCCGCACCCGCTACTTTAAAGCTGAAACCATTGCAAAATACCAACAAGGCCAGTTCCTGCAGGTGTACTACCTGCCAGAAAAGGTTGAGCATGAAGTCATCCCGGTGGCGGATTTTGCCGAATTCCGCCAGTATCGGGGCTATTGGCAGGACATCTGGATCCCGTTGCTGATCAGTTATGTGATCATGATCGTCCATCCTGAATGGCTTTACCTGGGACTGCTCAAAACCGGGAGGAAGGCCTGACATGTCCGCCCAAGCCATGGTTTTCTTCCTAACTGGATTGTTTCTGGAAGTGGCCTGGTTGTGGCTGGATGCCCGCGCCCACCCAGTCAACCCTTCCAACCCTGCGCCCGCCGCCAAGTCCCCAATCCCGCCGGCCGCCAAACTGCTGTGGGGGTTGATCCAGCAGCCCCGCTGGCTGGCCAGTGGGGTACTGCTGGGATTGGCGGGAGCGGCCGTGGCCAGCATGGATGCGCTTGGCGTCAACCAGCGGGTTTACATCGATACCGTCTGGGTGGCGGTTCCCACCATCGGTCTGGGAGTCTACCTTTTCTTTGCCGGCATGGTCACCGGCGAACTGCTGCCGCGGGTCAACGAGCAGAGTGTGTTGACGGTGCAGCTGTTGGTGATGGTGCACCAGGCTTTCACGGGAACCCTCTTCACACCGCTGACGATCCTGCTAGTGGTGCTGCCAGCAGCCATGGTGCTTTACCTGACCATCCGGCAGACGCCCACCCCGCCCACTCTCAAGGCGCTGATCTATTTCTGGTATCTGCTGTCGCTGATGAGGCTGGGACTGCAGGCCGACAACCTGGCATTATTCACGGCCTGGGAATTCACCCTCTTTCAAGGGTTGGTTTTTGGAATCCTGCTGGTTTTTCTAATTGTGCATGGATTATTTGCCATTCGCTTTTTCCTGATTGTCAGCTCCTTGATCCTGCCGCGCAACCGGGTCCACCTGTCGCAGGTGATGCCCCTCATCTACAACGACGAGCAGGTCCCACCCGTCCGCTACCTGATATTAACGGGCTTGCTGCTGGCGGCACTCTCGGTCATGCAGTTGTTCAACCTGCCCGACAGCCTGCTCTGGCTGGATATGGCCATCATTTTATGCGTCCAGGTATTTTTCCAAGCGGCCCCGCTGAGAAAGCACTAGCTACAAACTGTTGCGAGTGAACCTGGATTTTGTTATCATCAGTTCAGTTTTGAACCTGAGGAGGATTTGGCATGTCGCTGGAACCTGGTCTGATTCACGAAATGAGCATTATTGTGGCAGAGGCGGATACCGCCCGCGCCTCGGGCGGTGAGACATTACCTCCGGTGCTTTCGACCCCCAAATTGATCGGCTATCTGGAGCGCACCGCTCATCGGGGCATCCTGCCTTTCCTGCAGCCCGGACAAAGCAGTGTGGGTACCGTGGTGAACATCCGCCATCTGGCCGCCACCCCGGTCGGCATGACCGCACGCTTCCGGGCGGAACTGCTGGAAGTGGATGGCCGGCGGCTGCGCTTCAAGGTGGAAGCTTGGGACGCCCAGGATAAAATTGCCGAAGGAGAACATGAGCGTTTCATCATTGATGAGGCCCGCTTTGCCGAACGGCTGGCACGCAAACAGGCCAGCGGATCATAAAATCACGGTTTAAGATCACAGTTTGGGATCACAGTTTGGGACCACAGTTTGGGACCACAGTTTGGGACCACAGTTTGGGACCACAGTCTGGGAGCACAGTTTGGGACCACGATTTGAGATCACAGTCTGGGACCACAGTTTGAGATCACAGTTTGAGATCACAGTCTGGGACCACAGTTTGAGATCACAGTCTGGAACCACAGTTTGAGATCACAGTCTGGGACCACAGTTCGGGACCACGATTTGAGATCACAGTCTGGGACCACAGTTTGGGACCACGATTTGAGATCACAGTTTGGGACCACGGTTTGAGACCACAGTTTGAGATCATAATAACCTGAGGCCAGGATTTTTTGTTGCCAGGGATTAAACTGCAGCCTGGCATGGTCTGAATCGTCACCAAAAATCAAAGAGGGCAGCCCGGAACAGGGTGCCCTCTTTGGTTTTCGATTTCGCGTGAAGTTTTGGGAATTTGGGATTCGGTACACAGCCGATTTTAGAAGAGACCCAAAACCCGGCCAGTTTCCAGGTCCAAATCAACCTCCATGAATGCCGGGCGGGTGGGCAGCCCGGGCATGGTGGTCATGGTGCCCAGCAGCGGATAAAGGAAGCCTGCCCCAACCGAAGCGCGAATATCGCGCACCGGGATGCGGAAACCGGTGGGCACCCCCTTGAGGGTGGCATCATGGCTGAGGCTGAGATGCGTCTTGGCCATGCAGATGGGCAGCTGACCGAAGCCCAGGCGTTCGTAATCGGCAATGCGTTCTTCCGCCAGTTCAGAGTAATCAACCCCATCAGCGCCATAAATCTCGCGGGCAATGGTCTCAATCTTGCGTTTGATGGACCAGTCCAGCGGGTAGAGGAACTGGAAGTTGGCTGGTTTTTCCGCGGCGCGTACCACGGCCTCGGCCAGCGCCAGCGCCCCCGGTCCACCGTCAGCCCAGTGGGAGCAGACAACGGCATCCTCGGCCCCGCCCTCATCAATGGCGGCGCGGCGGATCAACTCCAGCTCGGCATCGGTATCGGGGCCGAATCGGTTGATCGCGACCACCACCGGAATGCCATATTTGCGGGCAATGGCGATGTGATGCAGCAGATTAGGCAGTCCGGCGCGCAGCAAATCAAGGTTTTCTTCGATATAGGCGCGATCAAGCGGTTTGCCGGCGACCACCTTGGGTCCGCCACCGTGCATCTTCAGGGCCCGGACGGTTGCCACCAACACCACCACATTCGGAATCAGACCGGAAGCGCGGCATTTAATGTCAAAAAACTTTTCCATGCCCATATCGGCGCCAAAGCCGGATTCGGTGATGACATAATCGGCCAGTTTGAGGGCGATCCGATCGGCAATGATGGAACTGTTGCCATGAGCGATGTTGGCAAATGGCCCGGCATGGACAAAGACGGGAGTGCCTTCAAGGGTCTGCATCAAATTAGGTTTGATCGCATCCCGCATCAAAACCGTCATGGCCCCGGCCACACCCAGATCCTCCGCGTTGATGGCTTCGCCGCCCCGGCTTTGCCCGATGACAATTTGGCCCAAGCGGTGGCGCATATCAGCCAGGTCAGTCGTCAGGGCCAGGATGGCCATGATTTCGCTGGCAACGGTGATATCAAAACCGGTGGCGCGGGCAAATTCCTGTTCTTCAGAACCCTGTCCCACCGTCACCCCGCGCAGGAAGCGGTCACTGGTATCAAGCACCCGCCGCCAGGTGATGGTTTCAGGATCAATATCCAACCGGCAAAGCCGTTTACGCTCATCCGGTGTCAGTTCATCGGGATCGGAGCGGTTGATGCCCAGCTTAGCCATGCGGGCAATCATGCCGCGGGTAAAGTGACGTTTGCCACTTTTGTCCACAGGAAACAGCCGGGCAAAGAGTTGCTCATCGGTCGCCCCGGCCTCATGCAACATACGGGCATCAATCGCCGCGGCCATCAGATTGTTGGCCGCCGTAATGGCATGGATGTCCCCGGTCAGATGCAGATTAAAGTCCTCCATGGGGATCACCTGGCTGTAGCCGCCGCCGGCCGCCCCGCCTTTAATTCCAAAGGTGGGTCCCTGGCTGGGTTGGCGGATGCAGGTCATCACGCGCCGGCCCAGATGCGCCCCCAAGGCCTGACTGAGGCCAACCGTGGTGGTGGTCTTGCCCTCTCCCAAGGGGGTTGGGGTGATGGCGGTGACATCAATGTATTTGCCATCCGGCACCCCGCTGAGGCGGGTCAGAACTTCCAGCTTGACCTTGGCCTTGTGCGGGCCGTACAGCTCCACTTCTTCAGGCAGGAGGCCCAGTTCCTCAGCCACCTGGACAATGGGTTTCAATTCAGCTTCCTGTGCAATCTCAATATCCGAGGGCACCGGCATGTGCAGCCGCAGCTTTGTTGGGGTAAATGGCCGTGAAGACATGAATTCGCTCCTTTCAGCACCGACAATGAAACATGAACATCAATTGATTATGGATGAAAATTGGGAGAAAATCAAGCCCAAAGGCGCCAAGGCGCCGGCTTGACCAGCCAGACCCGGACAAGACTTGGTGGCAGTCCCCCGGTAAGGAGAACCAGCGCCTCCCGGCCAGGAGGAATGCAATACCCCCCGTCAGTCGGACAGGCGATCAGTCGGACAGGTGGTCAGGTGGTCAGGTGGTCAAACCGTCAAACCAAACCATCGAGCCGCAGACAGTCCGTCAGGCAGTCAGGCAGTCAGGCAATCAGGCAGTCAGGCAATCAGGCAATCTGGCAATCAAGCAGCATATCACACTCCGGGTCAGTTTGGGACAGGCCACCAACCCGGAGCGCGATATCATCTTTCTGTAGGGCGGGTGGGGGTCGAACCCACACAGCCTCTCGGCCGGCAGATTTTAAGTCTGCTGCGTCTGCCTATTCCGCCACCGCCCCAATAGGTCTTATTGTACTCGTTCCAGAATATCCGTCAAGACCTTGTCCGCAATCAAATGCCGTGTTATAATCTGGCCTCGCGCTACCAAGGAACACAATATTTTACAATCGGGTAAGGATTGGTTATAAAAATGGAAGACATAATTAAGGCTCTGGAAGCCCCCGTAAACCCCAATATTCCGCATCTGCAGACCGGCGATTCAGTCAGTGTGCATGTGAAGATTCGCGAAGGCACCCGCGAACGTATTCAGGAGTTCCGCGGCACGGTACTGTTGGTGCACAATAACGGCGCCAATTCAACATTTACCGTTCGGCGTGTGGCCTCCAATGGCATCGGCGTGGAGCGCACCTTCTTGACGCGCTCGCCCCGGATTGACAAGGTTGTGGTGGAACGCCATAACAAAATCCGCCGCGCCCGCCTGTTCTTCCTGCGCACCCGGACTGGCAAGAGCGCTCGCTTAAAGCAGAAATTCTCGTAAGAGACTCTGCCTGGATTTGCTGACTCAGCAGGGTGCAGCCGGATGGTTGCGCCCTTTTTCCATAGAAGTGCCAGGCCAGCCGGTATTGCTGATGTGGCTTTTGTCCCCGGGCAGGGATGTCCAGGCGCCTGGCCAAAGACGCTGGCAATGGCCCATACTGAACGATAATAATCGAACGTCCCCGGCACTCTCCGGGCGACCATCCGGCAGTCAAACCCGGCCGGGCGAATTGTCCCGGTGGCTATCCCCTCTGTTGATCTGATAATCGCGAGGCCCCATGTATCCCCTGATCGGCATCACCACCAACCGCGTTGCCAACGCCAAAAATCCGTTTCACACGGTCACACTGTCCGAATCCTACCTGCGGGCAGTCCAATCCGCCGGCGGTACGCCAGTCCTGCTGCCCTCCATTGCCCCGGAGGCGGCCTGGGACACCCTGTGGCAAAAGCTGGATGGGATCCTGTTTACCGGCGGCGATGATATTGAGCCAGCCTTGTTTAACGGTCTGCCACACCCCCGCGTGGATGGCATCGATGCGCCGCGCGATCAGTTTGAAATTGCCTTTTTACAGCGGGCGGTTAAAGAGGACAAACCTTTCCTGGCCATCTGCCGCGGCATACAGGTCATGAACGTGGCGCTGGGGGGAACCTTGTATACCGACATCGCCGACCAGCGCGAAGGAGCGGGAAAGCACGATTGGTACCCGGATTGGCCGCGTGATCGCCGGTCGCACCCGGTGCAGCTGACCCCCAAAACCCGGCTGGCGGCACTGATGCAAGCGCCTGAAGTGGGCGTCAACAGCCTGCACCACCAGGGAATCCTGGATTTGGCTCCGACACTGCTGTCCACCGCGGCAGCGCCGGATGGGTTGATTGAAGCTGTGGAGGTGCCCGGCCACCGGTTTGCCATCGGCGTCCAGTGGCATCCTGAATGGCTGCAGGATGATCCCGCCATGCAGCGCCTGTTTCAAGCACTGATCCAGGCGGCTGATTAAAACCATGACCGCCGCGCCGGTAGGGATTTTTGATTCCGGGGTGGGCGGGCTATCGGTTGTCCGGGCCATCCACGCCCTGGTGCCCGAACAGCCCCTGATCTACCTGGCTGACCAGGCGCACGTCCCCTATGGGCCGCGCCCGTTGGAGAAGGTCCGGCAATTTTCCGAAGCGATCACCCGATATTTGCTGAACCAGGGGGCTCGATTAATTGTGGTGGCCTGCAATACCGCTTCAGCTGCCGCCCTGCACCAGTTGCGGGTCGGTTTTCCTGGGATCCCCTTTGTGGGCATGGAGCCGGCGGTCAAACCGGCAGCGGAACAGACCATTACTGGTGTGGTGGGTGTGCTGGCAACCCCGGCGACTTTCCAAGGTGACTTGTATGCCTCCGTGGTTGAACGGTTTGGACAGGGTGTGACATTGCTGCAGGACACCTGCCCGGGATTGGTGCAGCAAATAGAGGCGGGCGATTTGACGGGCAGCCGGACCCGCCTGATTTTGGAACAGGCCCTGCATCCCATGTTGGCACGGGGCATCGATACCATTGTCCTGGGCTGCACCCATTACCCCTTTGTCATTCCACTCATTCAGGAAATTGCCGGGCCCGCAGTCCGGGTCATTGATCCCGCTCCGGCTGTCGCCCGCCAGACCACCCGGTTGCTGGAACAGCATGACCTTTTGCCGGCCGGGGCCAATCCAGACCCGGAACGGTTTATCACAACCGGTCAGCAGGAAAATTTCTCAGCCTTGCTGTCCAAATTACTGGGAAGAAATCATGCAGCCGAAAAATTATCCTGGCAGGAAAGTGAATTGGGAACGCTGCGGCTTTGCACCGACAGAGACGGATTGGGGACATAATCTTCAGAAGGCTTTCTGGTATACTTGGCGTACAGACAATTTTTAGATTTAAAAAGGATGCTGCATGCCGCAGGAAATTAATCTTGATCCCGTCGAACGCCTGACGACCGATGCCATTGGCCAGCCAGGGCAGCGCGTC
>DAOQTN010000006.1:0-19978 GCA_035340555.1 Anaerolineaceae bacterium
CGCAGGATGAAGATTTCAGCAACTTCATCCTGATGCACGCCATGGGCTCCAACACAGCCGGGCAGCTTGGCAGTGTCATTGCCGGCGGCCTTTTGCTCGCGCTGGTGCGCGGCCTGGGCTTCGGCTAAATCGTTCTTTCTCGGGCAATGTAACACTCCCCGGTGTTCTTTCACCGGGGAGTGTATTTAATTCGCCAGGGAGTGCAATTGAAGAGGGGACAACCTATCGCAGTACGGTAGGAAGGTAAACGTAATTCAAGGGCGTTTGTCGCAGATGCCAGTCGGGATCCAGGGCCTGGAGAAAAACATGCAAGGGGTTGGCCGGATTGGGGTAGTCCGCCGGAACGATCAAATAATTGTAATCCAAGTCAAGGTATTCCAGGCTGCTCAGACTGGCAAAGGATGCGGGGACATGCCCGCGCAGCTGGTTGTGCGCCAGATCGAGGGACTTCAGCCCGGCCAGATTGCCCAGTTCAGTCGGGAGATAGCCGTCCAACTGATTGGCATTTAAATTCAGGTTTTCCAAGTGCCCGCTGGTGGCGTTGGCCCCAAACCAGTTGTCCGGCCGGATGCTGATCAGCCAGTTGGTGCTGGTTTGCCATTGTGAACCCCCGGTTGTTGTATAGAGCGTTCCCAGGGTGGTGACTTCCGTCAAGGGAATCTGCGAGACGACCCCCCAAGGGAAACCGTTGTAGGCATCCCACCGGCCGGCCGCATCCGGGAAAGCCTCAAAATGGATTAGTGTAATGGTGTCAACACTGATGTCATCCAGAATATAGGGCCCAGATCCGAGCCAGAAATGACCCTGTTGATTTGTGACCCAATCATCCAGGTTGACCCAACGGGCACTGGCTTCAGCTTGAGAGACATACTGCCCCATTGTGTTGATGTAGGGGATGTAATCATCGTTAACAGAGGCATCCAGCGCGGCAAACAGCGGGTTGGCGTAGAATGTGTCTTTATAATCCGCCTGTGGAATCGCCAAACTGGCAGCCTTGTCCATTGAAAAAGCCAGATCCCCGTCCGCTTCGGTGCGCACCCCCAAGGCAACCGTGTGCCAGGGACCCGGGCCAGTGGCGTAATTTGGCCACCAATCCACCACGTTCAGTTCGGCATCCAGTTTGATGGAATCGGAGTAAGTTTCAATGATCAGTGGGCTGGTGGAGACAATCCGCACGCCCTTAAAGGTGGTCATGAAATTCTCCAGCGCAGCCAAGGCGGATTCATCGTAGATGATACTTTCCGGATTACCCCGGTCAAAAGTCAGGATCATCTTCAGGATGAAATCACCCAGGCTCAGATGACTGCCATCCTGCCAGATGACGGCGGAAAATAGATTTTCCGGGTAGGTGATCGTGCTTTTGATCTGGGCCGTCAGACCACCGGGGTAAGCCGTCTCGCGGGTGATGAAGGTTTGCGTGGCGGCATTCCAATCCACCCAGGCATCGGCGGGCACATCAATCTGTGGGGCAAAGTTCAGGGTCACCCAATCCAGCGTCTGAGTAACGGGAAGACCGGTGACTGCGGTGACAGCAGCGCTCTCGGCACGCTGCGGCCACACCAACCCCGTGAACGGATCGATGATCAGACCGTAGTCCTGTGTGGCATGGATGACTGTCTGATCATAGAGCCAGGTACTGCCGGCCACCGGATTCCAGGGGGCCGCCAGCAGGGCTTCCATGCCGACGCGCAACTGCCCACCTTCGACACTATCAAAGCGGGTCACATAAGGCCACAACCGTGAGCCACCAACACCGCCCGCCAGGTCGTAAGAGGTCAACACATCAGCCTGGCGGGGATTGAAATTCTTGGCTTCCAGCAGCCACAGGTGCAGGCTGCCGGCGTTATCATCGTTTAAAGACAAGGGCAGTGCCTGGCCAAACAGCGCATCGCGCGCCGCCATGTCGGTATAGGTTTTAGTGGCCAACTGTTGCATCACATCAGCGAATTCTGCTGAAGGCATGTAAGCTTGCCACAACGGCGAATAATTCATTGAGCTGTTGGGACTGGCAAAAAACAGGAAGTTGTCACCCAGGTCACGGATGATTTCGGAGGATGCCCAGCCACCTGTATACAAATGCCAGAGGCCATCCGCCGGGTTGCTGCCCATCCAGATTGGTGAGGCTTGAGAACTGGTTTTGTACTGCCGGTCCACAGTAAAGCCCAACAGCTCCAGTTGATCGGCCACATAATCGCCAATCAAGCGCCGCGTGCCATCCCCGTCGCTGCGGATGATGAATATCAAAGTCACAAGTTCTCCGTCGTAATACCACAGGTCGGACGACTTGATGGCACCCAGATTGAGCATTTCAGCAGAAATGGCAGCCGCGGCCGCGCTGAAATTGTAGGTGTAAGCGGATTCCAAAGCGTTGATTTGATCCGCATAGCGAATATAATCCGCGTAGCCTTCTTCCAAGGGCAGCAGTTTGGGCGAGGCGGTATTGGCAAAAAAATGAGCCGCAATGTATTCGCGGTCCACCAGACGATTCATCGCTTCCCGGATTGGAGCACTGGCAAAAGGATTTAGCTTGCCTGTACCGGTGAAGACTGGCCCGGCTGGATTGAAGGTGATATCAAAATACAAACCATTGGCCAGCGAGTAATTTAGATTGGATATTCCATCAGGGGGGGCATAGACGGCCGGGTTGAGCCCGGTCATATAAAGATCAATTTGGTCGGCTTGCAGACCCGCCACTGCATTACCTGGGGCGGTGACTGAAAAAAGGATTGAATCCAGCCAGCCTCCCTGTCGGCCAATAATCGAAGTCGGATCAGACCGCCGCGCAGCGGCTGACTGTGGGGCGGCTGCCAGCAGCACCAGAATACACACTGCAGCCAGAAGACGATATCCCGCTGAGATTGTGAGTTTCATTTTTCCTTTGGTGGCTTCCACGTTGATCATGATGGTGGCTGTGCCACCCTCCTTTGTTAAAATAAAGTTTTGGTTGATTAAAGCCGGCTGCATATTGCCCCAAACGCCCAAAAATTGCCGGTCGGTGGTTGGCGATTTTTGGGCGCGGTTCTAAGGCGAATCAGAGCGGCTCTATTAAGAAAATGAAAGAAGATGGGGGTGGAATTGCTGGTGAAAAAAGTCCAGAAGGATAAAATTCGCAGGTTGTTGTTGAAATCGGGCTTTGATTTTTACATTGAGCGGCTTAATCACCTCCTCAATTTAGGCATTGTTGAAGATAATATAACGATTATATAACATTTGTTAGGGGATTGAAGCGACGAATTTGCTGGCTTTTGACATCGGCATTGGCCCCATCTGGTTGAGCGTGCTCTTTTTAAAATATGGTATAGTTAACCATTCATGTTAAAAATATTCAGGACATTTTGAACTGACGCATGGTTCGTAAAAAAGCACCCAATTCCGCTCCCACCAAGACCCCTTCCCGCCGTGGCCGCCCGCGCAGCAGCGGTAATTCCACGCACCCACCCGCCACACCCCTGGATGTCGAAAATGGCCTCTCGGAGGCCGAAGAACCGGTTCTCCCGGTCACTGAGGAGTGGGCCGAAGTTCCCGTGGACGACCCGTTGGAAATTTTGGAAGACCCCGCAATTGCGGTGGAACTCTCGGAAGATCCGGTCCGGCTGTACTTGAAAGAAATCGGCCTGATTCATCTGCTCGACGCCGATTCCGAGTTTCATCTGGCTGCCCGCATTGAGGCTGAACATCGTCTGGAATCCCTGAGTGGACATATTGCACCACCGCCTGGTGAACCAGGGCATTACCGTACCCTGATGCTGACAATTGCCCAAGATTTGATCAACTCTTGGGAACGACTGCTGCAAGATTCAGGTCGATTGGCCAATCATGATCTGCCCGACTTCTCGCTCATCCTGTCCGAGGCGCAACAACTGCGCATTTCATGGCAAATGGATGCCCCTTCTTATTTGCGCAGCTTTTTGGACAACGGCTTGTGGGGGCGCGATGCACTTTGGGATGATGTCGCCAGGCACGCCTTTACCCTGTTTTTGTGCCTGTATTTATTACCGGAATCGGCAGCTGTTGGGCTGATGACATCGGTCAATCACGGTCCTTTTGAACTGACGCTGGCTGATTTTGAGCATCTATTGCCCCCGGACGAAGATCTGGCCAGAGAGGCGGAAGGGGTGGCTTTCCGCTCCGAAGAAGCCAATCAGACCCTCATCCGTGCCAACTTGCGATTGGTGGTCAGCATTGCCAAGCGTTACCTGGGTCGAGGCATCTCTTTCCTGGATCTGATCCAGGAAGGCAACCTGGGACTGTTGCGCGCCGTGGCAAAATTTGACCCTACCCGCGGGTTTAAATTCAGCACCTACGCCACCTGGTGGATTCGGCAGTCGATCAGCCGGTATATCGCCGAGCAGGCCCGGACAATTCGGATTCCGGTTCACCTCTTTGAAGCCATTACCCGCTTGCTGCGAGTACAGCGCTCACTGGTTCAACAGTTGGGGCGCGAACCCACCAATGAAGAACTGGCGCTGGAATCCGGTCTGTTGGAAGACGAGGATGTGCAATCCATTCTGCGTGCCCGATCTGAAAATCGCCCCCTGGAACAAGACTTGCAACACCGTTGGGTGGCGGCAACAGCCAAGGTTCAGCGCATTTTACAATCAGCAGAAGAACCGGTTTCGCTTGAGCGGCCGGTTGGCGATGAAGAAAGCAGCCAACTGGGTGATTTCATCGAAGATGATGATGCCCTTGAACCGATGGATGCAGCCGCCCGCGAAATGCTGCGGGACCAGGTGCAAAATGCGCTGGGTGCGCTGTCTGAACGCGAACGCCAGGTTCTGGAACTGCGCTTTGGCTTGATTGATGGCAAGGATCACACATTGGAAGAAGTAAGTCGGTATTTTAATGTAACCCGTGAACGAATTCGCCAGATTGAGGCCAAAGCACTGCGCAAACTACGGCACCCAACCCGCAGCCGTCACCTGCGCGAATATTTATCCTAGTACTGTTCTTTACAACCCCAAGGTGTCCAATGCCGCTGCGCGTTCTCATCATCCAATCGGAGCCAAAGGACGCCCAGGAACTAACCCGCTTTTTTAAAGATCGCGGGGATGAGGTGTGGGGGGCCTGGAACCTGGGCCAGGCTGATGGCCTGCTCGACCAGATTCGCCCTGGGTTGATTGTGTTGGATATCCATCTGCCTGAGGCAGAATGGACCAACTTCCTCAAGCGCGCCACACAGCGGACCGGTTCACAGGTTATTGTCACCAGCCGTCATCCTGACATGACCCGCGAGATGATGGCGCAGGCGGCAGGTGTATCGGCTTTTCTGCGGGCACCCTTTAAGCCGGAGTGGATCGAACGGGCTCTGGGGCGGATGGGACAGCGAACCGTGCCCCGGGCAAAACCCCAACAGCCAAAGGTCCGCACACCTGTACGGCTAAAAATCACGGTACCTTATCTACTGCTGTCGCTTTTGCTGGCGCTGGGGGTGGCATTTATTGTCAGCCAGGTCGTGGTGGACTCGGCTGAAGAACGCTATCTTAATCAGTTGATTGAAACCGCACGTCAATCAGCTGATTGGATGGTAAGTGAAGAGGATCGCCTGCTGACCACGCTGCGTCTGGTTGCCAACAGCAGCGGTGTGGCTGAGGCCATTCAAACAGGGGGTTCAGAATTATTGCGGGCCCAGGTTCTCCCACTGGCAGCCAATGCGCGGGAGGAGTCCATTGAGATTTTGGATCTCAGCGGGGTGAGTTTGCTTTCCATCCGTCAGACACCGGGTGAGCCAATGGGGACCTACTCTTTCACCCGCGGCGATACCACTTTTCAACAAGTTGATTATGTCCTGGCGGTGCTTCAGGGGCAGGTGGATAATCGGGGGGACAAATATGCCGGTATGACGATTGGCCCCTGGGGGCGGTATTTTTATGTCAGCGGGCCGGTCTTTAATACTGCGGGTCAACTGGTCGGTGTGGTGCTGGTGGGGCGCTCACTGGACACGCTGGTGCGGGAGATGCAGGCGGATACCCTGGGGGAAATCACGTTTTACGGCCTGGATGGCCAATCACTGGCCTCCACTTTGTATCATGGCGCCGACAGCTTTCCAATTTCAGCAGAAAAAGTGATCCAGGTACTGATGGCTCAGGATGTTGCCAGTCAGTCACGGGATTTAACGGTGGCCAGCATAGACTATGCCGAACTGCTGGGCCCCTGGGAGGTGCGGGACGGGCGCGACTTGGGCGTTTTGGGAGTGACCTTGCCTAAAGCTTTCCTCATCCAAACCAACCGGATTACCCGTTGGGAGATTTTTGTCTTTGTTGTGGCAGCAGTCATGTTGGTGGTCGGTGTCGGTTTTTACCTGGCTTCCATCATTACCCGTCCCTTGCTACGATTAATGAAAGCGTCCAATCAGGTGGCCGAGGGGAACCTGGAGGTGAAGGTGGATGTGCGGGGAGATGATGAAGTTGCGGTTCTGGCTCATTCGTTTAACACTATGATTGCCGGCTTGCAGGAGGGGTCAATATATCGCGACCTGTTGGGACGCACGGTTTCCCCGGAGGTGCGTGAGCAACTCCGGCAAACCTTCAGTTCGGGCAATCTGCGTCTGGAAGGTCAGGAAGCGGTGGCAACGGTGTTGATGACGGATATTCGGTCCTTCACCACCATATCCGAGCAGGCTGATCCCTCCAAGGTCTTCACCTGGCTGAATGAGTACTTCGGCCGATTGGTGCCCATCGTGGTCAACCATGGCGGTGTGGTCAATAAATTTGATGGCGATGCCATGCTGGCCTTCTTTGGGATTTTACCGCGCATCACCAACCCACGGAAAAGCGCCATGGCGGCCTGTGAGACGGCGGTGGAGATGATGCGGGCCATCGATGAATTAAACGCCCTGCGGGCCCAACGCCGCGAACCGGTCATGGTGACCGGGATTGGGGTGACCACGGGTGTGGTGATTGCGGGCGGTTTGGGCAGCAGTGACCGGCTTCATTACACAATTATTGGGGATACCGTGAATACGGCGGCGCGTCTGCAGGGCCTGACCCGTGAATTGTGTGCAGAAAGCGCCATCATTGTTGGACAAACCACACTGGATGCATTGGGCGAACAGCGGGCTTTGTTTTTGTTTGATGATCTGGGCGAGCATAACGTGCGTGGAAAGGCTGAGATACAGCAAATTTATCGCCTGCACGTTCCCCCACGGCCCAACTGATAGGAGATTGTAATCCCGCGGCCATTTCACTCTTTCCATTCACCCGCTATACTTGAAGTACGGAGGTGTGTGTGCAGGCTGGTCGAATCAAGGAACGGGCAACTTATTGGCGATTTTTGCTGCTGCTGATGTTGTTGGCGGCGGCACTTGTCTTGGGCTTGATCCTGGTGGATGCCGAGCTGCGCTTGCGCGGGTTGACACGCTTGCTGGTCGTACCGCTACACTCTCCTTTTCAGGCGGATTATAGCGCCGATCCCCGGGGCTACCCGATTGGTGCCATCAACGACTCACTGTTGCGGGACCTGTTTGACCCTGAATACCTGCCCACCCTGACAGCCTTTATTCCCACGATAACCTCCGCGGGTCCGGTGGTGGCCACATCCACGCCCACTCCGGGTACGATCATTGGTTTTACCCCTGGCGTCACACTCTTGCCCACCCTCACCATGCCTCCCGCCCTATCCAGCCCCACCAATCCACCCGCAGCAACATCAACACTGACGGTCACGCCAGCGCAGTCTTGGACGGCTACTTTGCCTGGATGGCCAACCCGCACGGCCACATCCCCCGGTCACCCCACAGCCACGCTGACGCCGCCCCGGCCCCCCACGGCTACTTTTACCCTGCCGCCACTGCCTACAGCCACCCTCACACAACCCCCACCTCCCACGGCCACCTTCACGCCGCTCCCGTCCCCCACGGCCACCCTGGTGCCCACCCATACCCCGACCGAGTCGGATTACCCCTTCCCAACCCCGGATTATCCCTAGCCAATCCGGTTATAATCAACAGGATGAATGTCAGCCTGTTCACTGCAATTGCTGCTAGTGCCGCCATTTTATTGTTGCCCGGTGCTGCCTGGCTGGCTTGGTGGCCGCGTTCCCGGCGGGATCCCTTGGCCTGGCTGGCGGATGCTCTGGCGCTGAGCCTGGCAATCACTGCCCTGGTGGGGTTGATCAGCCTGTGGCTGCAAATACGTTGGGAGATTGAGGGACTGCTGGCGGTTTATGGGATTTGTGCTGCCTTGACGATCATTGGCTGGGAATATCGGCTGTTGAAGGATCTGCAGCGGGCGCCCCGACCAATCCTCTCATGGGCGGGACTGCGCAGGGCCCTGCCACCAGCTTTGGCTTTAGGGGGAGGGCTGATTGTGCTGGGAGGGTTGGTCATCTGGCGGTTATACCAGACCAGCAGCCTGTTGATGCCAGCCTGGGTGGACTCTGTTCAGCACACCTTTGTTGTCCAGAAAATTATGGAAAATGGCGGTATTCCGGTAACACTGGAGCCTGAACTGCCGGTTCCATTTTATTACCATTATGGCTTTCATTTGATTGCGGCTATTTTTAGCGCATTGACTGGACTGCCGGCTGAACAAACCTTGATCTGGTTCGGCGGCGCATTGAATGCGCTGATTGCTTTGTCGGTTTACCGCCTCTCGGTTGCGGTCTGGGGGGATGGAAAACGGGCCATCCTGTCGGCACTGCTGGTTGGGGTTGCTTTTCAGATGCCAGCCTACTATCTTGCCTGGGGGCGTTATCCATTGTCCACCGGGTTAATATTGCTGCCGGTAGCCCTGGCGGCTGCTTTGGAGCTGCGTTCCCCGCAGCCATCCCCGGGCACCTGGCCGCGCTTGTTTTTACTGACAGCTGGAATTTGTCTGACCCATTATCTGGCAATGCTGATGCTGGCTTTTTTCTACATCATCCTGTTGGTGGGGGAAATCAAGCGTCAGAGCCGCTGGCTGCCGTTGTTCACGGCAGGTTTGGGGGGATTGCTGATCACGGCTCCCTGGCTGTGGCAGGTCTGGCTCTATCAGGGGGCGGCTGCCGGGATTACCCCCCAGCCGGCAGTGGGACAGGATTACATCAATTACCTTATTCATATTCTTGGCCCCAAGCACAATTATGTCATGTTGGGCGGTGCTCTGGGTGGATTGATATTGTCCCTGATACAGCCGGGTGGACGGCGATTGGGCGTTTGGTCCCTGCTGTTGGCCCTCTGCACCCTCCCCTGGCTGCGGCTGGACCCATTTCGCCCGGACCTTTTCGCAATTGTTCTGTTTCTGCCCGCCGCGCTGCTGCTGTCCCACTTTCTGTTTAGCGCGGGAGATTGGCTGGGCAGACTGACCAATAATCCAATCAGGGGGCTGATCTTTCCTGTTGTGCTGGGGGCCGCTCTTTTGGGGTGGGGCGGCTGGAATATGCGCCACATTATCAACCCGGTGACGATATTTGTGCAGCCTGCCGATCTGATGGCGTTGGAATGGATCTCAAAAAACACACCTGTGGATGCCAAATTTTTCATCAACAGCACCAGCTGGCAGGATGGTTACCGCGGCGTGGACGGCGGTTACTGGCTGTTGCCGTATACCGGGCGCCAGACGATCACCCCGCCAGGTCTCTACGGCTTGGGAGAAAGTCCTTATGTGACGACCATTAATGCACAGGCTGAACAAGCCAGCCGCACCACGGGATGTGATGCGGCCTTCTGGTCATTGGTGTCTGATACCGGGCTGACCCACCTCTATTTACGGGAGGGTGTTGGCAGTCTGCAACCTGCCGCCCTGGCCGACTGTGCCGGGCTGCTGTTGATTTACCGCCGGGATGGTGTCTTTCTATATGAGATGACCAGGCCTTAGCGGCCCGGCATGGCTTGTATCTCGCAGTCTAGAGACGGGCCTGCAACTGGTCGGCGTTCTCCTTAAATACGGGCGCAACCCCGGCAATTGGGGTAGAAAAAGTTTCCACCACAATAACCAGGAATGTATGCGGCATCCCAGCCAGCATATCAAACCAGCTGTTGACGGTGGTCTCGTCGGCCTGTTTACCTTTGTAAGCTTCGGTTTGCAAGGCCTGGATGGCCATCTGAGCCACCGGCTTCTTGACTGGGTCATTGAGGGTTTCAACTGCTCTAGTCAGCTTGGTAAAGGCTTCAATCATGTCCCGGGATGGCCCGGTACTGGCGTAATTGACCTGGTCGCGGGCGATAAACGTGCCTCCTCCCAAGTTGACATTGCCGCCAATATAGGCGCCCCCGCCCGTATCAATATCAATCTGGCGGGCATCACCTGTATTAACATTGCCTGCCCCGGTGTTTATGATGCCAGATCCAATGTTCAGGTTTCCACCGGTCATGCCGCTGATATCGCCAACATTGATATCGCGAATCACCTGTGCCAGGTCTTCATCTTTTCGTTTCGGTTTTCTGGGTTGTTTGGTCATTTGGTGTTCCTCCTCTATCAGGAATTGGATGGTAACTTTGCCAGTTCGCTCTGGCTGAGTTGATATTCGCTGGATTGGGCCGATGCATTCTCCAGAATGTATTGGTAATCTGCCTTGGCTCCCTCAATATCAGCCAGACGGGCCAGCGCGCCGGCTCGATAGAAGCGACTGATGAAGTTGTTCTGCTCCGCATCCAGGACCTGGGTAAATGCAGCCACAGCAGCTGTATCAAAGCCCTGACTGCTTTCCAGTATGCCCAGATTATGCCAGGCTTCCAACAACTGCGGCTGTTGTTTTACTGCAGCTTGCAGATCCTGGCGGGCTTGAACATAATATGGCTTGCCGCATAACAGATAGGCAAATCCCCGCCTGGCCAGGGCCAGTGCGAAAGTTGGATCATTTCGCAAGGCGCGTGACAGTTTGGTGACCGCATCTTTGGGTTTCCCCAGCCCCAAAAGAGCCACGCCCCAAGTGAGCCACAAGTCAACACTGTCAACCCGCAGGAGATTTGCCCGTTCCAGATCAGCGATGGCCTGCCCACACCGATCTGTGGCATTGGCCACCCGCGCCCGGTTGAGGTAAGCTTCCCCATTCCAGTGGTCGAGGTCGATGGCACGGTCCAAATCGCTTTCCGCCAAGTCAAAATAATGCAGCAACGAATAAGTCAGTCCGCGTAAATTGTAAGCTTTGGGATGGGTGCTGTCCCGCTTTATGGCTTCTTCGCAATCCGCAATAATTTCATCATACATTCCCGCCCCCGCCGGATCAGAGGCTAATTGAGCCAGCTTAAATTTGACCACAGCCCGCAAATAATAGGCTTCAGTGAAGCCTGCATCCAGCTTCAGGGCTTCAGTCAGGTGCTCAGTACTGGATGCCAGGTCCTTTGGTTGACCTGTATCCATAAAACGGTAGTAGTAAGCGGTTGCCAGCCGATACAGGATTTTTGCCCGGGGCTTGGCCTGTTCGACTTGATCCAGATAGCCTTCATTAGCTTTGATGACCGCGTTGAAGTCGGTTTCTTCAGGCGCGCCAATGATGGCTTCCTCGCCTTCATTGGCCAGTTCATGGGCTACGGTGGCGGTGCGATTGTAAAACTCATTGATATAGGCATAGTTTGGATAATTGGCGTAATTCACCAGTGAACGCAGCTCTTCCTGATTTGATAGGCCGAGCATCACCAATAAACGCGTTAACAATCCCGGGTTTGCAACCGATCCGCCACTGGGGGCCGTTTCAAGGGCTTCTGCATCTGCCCCCACCGAGCCGGCGGTTTCACTGATGACCAGATTGAGCCAGGCCCGACGCAGTTCATGGAATGTGGTGATATTCAGATCGCGGCAGTTGATGATTTTATCCCCCACTTTGCAGTATAGAATGGCTTGGTCGACCCAATTGATCACAGTTTGGGTATCAAACTGGGTTGTCAGTAGCAGCCGGCGTAAATCAGCCGTGGCGAGGTTTTGGGCATCATCAATTCCCATTTCACGCAAGCGGGCTTCGTGATATTCATTAAGGCCCAGCAGCGTGCGCAATCGCAGTTCATGCGGCCGGTAGCGTTCCTGTTCTCCCAGAACCCGGCTGGCGCGGGTCACAAACCAGCGAATTCCACTGGTGGGGAACATGCCAATCACAAAGGCCAGCACGGCTGCCCACCCGGCGGCATCACCCGTCGCGGTTTCAGACGCTGGTGATGTTTCGATGGTAGTTGTAATGGTGGCTCCGTTGACCTGGACAGCCTGGGTTGCCATCAGGACGTTTGTTATTGGAGTTGGAGCTGTGCTGCCACCTGTGATTGCTGTGGGTGCTGTAACGCCACCTGCAATCGGTGTCGGAATGACGGCTGTCGCTGCCTGTCCGATGGGTGTGGGTGTGGCAAATATTGTTGATGCCGGGGTTGTCTGGAGCGTGGGCTGCGGCAGCGTGGCAACATTATTGGACACCGTCAAGGTAGTATCTGATTGGGCTGTATCCGCCACCAGACGACCACCACTTGCCAGGATTACAGATGCTCCGACCAGTACAATCAGCACGGCAGTGACCATGCGCATCAAAATGGAACTGTAGACTTGGGGTTGAAGGTCGAAGGTGTTGTAACGCCGTATCAAGTCCTGAATCGAAAAGACGTAGGCACCCAGATACCCATAAAAGACCAGCGTGAGGACTTCAGGAGGAGCAATAATTTCCAAAAGGTCACGTTGGAAGTAGACAAGAATCATCAGAAGTGAAGCCAGCACAATCAATCCAATATAAGCAGTGTATTGAATCGGGCTGTAAATATTCTTGTAAAGTTCATCCAATGCTTTGCGCTCAATTTCGCGCCCCAGACCCAGCAGGTAGATGTCCCGTTCAATCTTTTCCCGCCGGGACTTTCCCAAATCTTTATATGCCAGGTATGAGATGGGATACAGACCGACAATACCAATTAGGATGGCAATTCGTAGCATGGCGTTTTGGGCCTGCGGAAAGCGGAACCACAGAAAGGTGGACAGCCCAATGCCTGCGACAATAACTCCCACGGTGATCCAAGAAGGCCAATGCCATTGTTTGTTTCGTTTTTCAACAGCCTCTAAGGCCGGTTCTTGTTTTTGCACCTCGGGACTTGCATTGCCGGGATGATTTTCTTCATCTTTTTTAGGTGAGGTAGTTGTCACTGGACACACTCCATTTACCCTTCAGTTGAGCTTCTGAAATGATTATACAACTTTTATCACCGCCGCGATTCAGATACTTGGAGGTGATCCGGTTCCCGGTCAACGAAAAATCAAAAGGGCCTGATCCCCTGGGCGTTGGCCATATTTGGCATTCCTGGAATGGCGGGGATAGCCCTGGCGTCCTGGTATTATTCATGACAGACGAAATGGCGCGTTTTTCAGGGGGTGTTTGTCGGCCAGGGGGTGAGTGTTGCGCCACTCTGGCCAGGGCTGGGCAGGGTGGCCGCCGGCGGTGTGGGTGTTCCTGGTCGCGGCAGAATGGTCGGCATTACCGCAGTGGTCGGTGTGGGACTGACCAACTCCACTGGAGGCAGCAAGGTTGGGGTGGCCGCTTCAATAACTGGTGGAGGTGGTGTGGGTGTGGGGCGGTCCGTCAGTGCCCACCAGCTCAGCGCCACAATACCCAGACTCAAAACAATTGCCAGCAGAGCCCCCAACAACCAGCAACCCCAGCGCCGGTCCCGGGGTTTGGGGCCGGCCGCCGGTGGTTCTGCTGGCACACCAATGGCGATGATGGTGATGTTGTCATGCCCCCCGCGCGAGCAGGCCAATTCAATCAGGGCATCCACCGCCGCCGCCAGTGGCACTCCACTGCAGGTGGTCAGAATATCCCCCGGCGGGACCAGATCCGTCAGGCCATCAGAGCAGAGCAGCACAATATCACCGGGGCGCAGTGCTGTGCCCTGTTGATTTTGGGATTGTTCGTCGTTCAGGTTGGGTCGCAACCGCAGGCGAAAATCAACCTCGGGTGGTTTGGGGCTGCCTAAAAATCGCCGGATGACATGCGCGTTGGGATGATTGAGCGCCATTTCAGGTGTCAATAACCCGTGGTCGAGTGCCTCCTGAATCCAGGTGTGATCCGTGCTGATTTGTTGAATGCCATCGTCGCGCATGAGGTAGATGCGTGAGTCCCCCACAGTGGCTGTGTAAAGCTGGCGCTGGACAATCCAGGCGCAGGCTGTGGTGGCCCCCATGCCCATCTGGTTGACGTTGGCTTGGGCCTGGGTATAAATTTTCTGGCTGGCGTCCATGATGGCTGCGCGCAGTGTGTCCACTGGATCACGACCATTTGCCGCTGCAGCAGCAGTACTGATTTCTTCTACGGCCAGTTCGGCGGCCACTTCCCCGGCCCGATTGCCCCCAACGCCATCACACAGCACAGCCAGCAGGACCGGTGCGCCATCATGTTCCATCTCAAAGGCTGCAACGGCATAACGATCTTCGTTGTTGCGCCGCACAGCGCCTGTGTCTGAACGAGCGGCAAAGGGGAGATGCGCCTGTTCGATACGCTTCACGGTTATTCCTCTTGATGATAGGGTGTGCTGATTGGATGGGGCAATTCTCGGGGGGCCGCCAGCTCAAAGCGGTAGGCCGCTTTGCCAAAATGCACCAAGTCACCATGTTCCAAGCGGGCTCCATTGGACGAAACCGGGGCAAAATTGATCCAGGTGCCTGCGATGGAACCTGCATCAGCCAGGATATAGACACCGGGCTCGGATTGGGTTATACGGGCGTGCAACGGACTGACAGATGGTGATGTAATCACCACCATGGCCTGCTGTTGGTCGCTGCCAATGCTGATGTCGTTTTGCTCCAGCAGAATGACATCAGCTGGCGCGGTTTCTCCAGCTTCTGTGCGGGGCAACAGACGGGCGTTCCAAGTCGGCGGCGGCGTGGCGGGCTGTGGCGGCCGGGTCAAAACTTGTTCACCGGCACTGCGCCGGGTACGGGCGGATCGCTCTTTTCCGGCCGGCAGGGGTTGTGTTAGTGGATCCATTCGCTCTCGCCGGCTGGGGCTAACGCCATGCTTGCGCCGGGTGAACAGTAATGCAAGCAGCAGGGTCAGGCCGGCTGCTAAGGCGGCAACGATCAAAAGAATGGTTGCTGACGGAACTTCAATCCGGCTGAGAAAATTTTGCTTCAACTCGGCCACGTTTACCGTAATGGATACCTCGCCGCTGCGTTGGACCAGGCCAAGGCTGTCTTCCACTTCCAGTTGGATGGTATGGAGGCCGGTCACGACATAATCCGAGATGTCCCAGTTAAAGCTTTCAAAAGGCTCCTCGGATTGCTCGATGGCCAGTTCACCGTCAACGTACAATCGCGCGGTGCGTAGCGGCCGGGGGTGTGCATCAGGAAATTCAATCAGGTAACTGATAATGGCTGAATTGGGTGTCAGATAGGCTTCAGCGTCTTCAGGTTGCTCCCAGACGCGGTCAATTTGAGCCGGTGGATTGAGCACCAGGGGGTTTGGCGGCAGGACAATCAAGCCTAGTGTCTCAGCATTGCTTTCAATCAAACCATCAGGCAGGTCGAGCCCGACTGCCAGCATATGATTGCCACTGCTATTAATTTGTGAATTATATCGAACCTGAAAGATGGTTCGTAATGGACGGAAATAATCTTCTGGGTTGGGTGGCGTGCCTTCACTAAAAAGCACAAATTGTCCCCCACTGCGACTGGCCAGTTCCATCAGGTTGTTCACCAGATCAGGACTGTTGGTGGGCGTGTTGGGGGATGCCACCAGCCAGACGTAAATCGGCACCTTCTGTTGTTGAGCACGCTGGGCCAATCCTGGCAATGCGGTAACTGCCACAGTGGGTAGAACCGGGGTGATGTATAGTATGGCGCGCTTCATCTGCGGGTTGGGGTTGGGGTCTACCGCCAGATCCAGCGCCTGGGTCAGGCTGACCAGGCTGGGGGTTGTATTGAGCAGGTCAGGCTGGTAATTTGTTACCGCAGTGATCCAATCCGCAGGATTGGTGGAACGGATGGTCTGCAATCCGGTGTTGGTGGCAAGCGAAAAATCATCGGTTGAGGTTTCTGCCGGACGGCTGTTGATCCAGCCGAGTAGCGCTGTGCGAATGGCTTCAAACCGCGTCGCCTCACCGGCCAGGTAGGTCAGGGTTGGTCCGGTGTTCAGCGAAACAATGACCTGCAAGCCGGGTTCGATCCGTTCCAGTGCTGTGGGCGTCAGCGTTTTATCATTCTCCAAAATTTGAAGCTGGGACGCGGTCAGGGCTGTCAGGGGATTGCCACTGGTATCTGTGGCATCCAGATAAAAGCTGATGGCGGGAAACTGGCTGGCATCGACGCCGCTGATTTTTACCCGACTTTCGGTTTGTGCTGTGATGGGAATGGTGGAGCCCAGCAATAACAGGGCAGCCAACAGCCAACTCAACCACCCTGCGCAATGCGGCGGCGTGGCAAGTCTGTTCCCCCTGTGAGCTTTCGGTGAGTCGGGCATCATCTCTGGGTGCAGTCTCCAAATATTATTATACTTTGATTTATACAGCTTTCCTCTGGGAAAAGGGCTTTTTTCTACAGTCTGCCAGATCGGCCGTAGCCCTCGCAGACCGTTTTTGTTATACTGTTATCATGACAGCTACTCATTTATTCTTCCTGGCCCTGCTGTGGGCCTTGCCCAGTGGCCTACTCCCAGCGCCGGTTCAAACCATTCCGGCACCGGCTGCCGGTTATCAGCTTTATCTGCCGTTAATTTTGGACCTTCCATACCAAATTTTTATGCCCGTGATTGTGGTCCCCCAGCCGCCTCCCCCGCCGGCCACCCCCCCCCCTTACAGCACCAGTATTTATGTTACAGAAAATATCGACATGGTGGGTGGCGAACCATTTCATTGGATGAATCCTCAGACCGCATATGATCTGGGATATGCGGCCGGACAATATGATCTGGCGCTTCCCGGTGTCCAGGACAGCATTATTATTCTGGACTATGGACAACCCTGGGAAGAGGATGGGGTTTGGGGCGTGGCGGTGTTTAGCGACTATGATTTCTATTCATTGGATGTAATTGCCGCCTCAGCGCGTGAATTTGGCCATGGCTATTATGATGGCACAGGCGCGGATACGGCTTCTCACATCACCCTGGGCATCGGGATCAACAGCTATGGCAGCTATGGCGCTGGAAGTACTGATCCGGCGGTGCGTGCCGCTGCTGCCTATCAACACGGCCAGGCTTATGCGGCAATGGTTGAGTCAGTGGCCAATTGGACCATCAACAATGGTTATGGCAGTCAGGTGCGGATTGTGGCTGCCAAGGATATTGAATTGGCTTGGAACAAGGCCCAGGTTTCACACGCCTGGGTCAATGGCTATTCCAGCTATTTTCCCGATCCCGTGACCTACCACATTCCCTACTACAACTTCGGTACCTGCGAGAACTGCCCCACCCGGCTGGATACCTCTCTGGTACCGGGCAATGGCTGGACCTTGCAGGAAATTTGGTACACCAATTGGGGCGCTCCGCCGGCTTGGCCCATCCCTGAGATTTATGTCACCAACGGACGCAATGCCCGGCAGTGGGCTTATCTGAGCTACTATGCTGCCCAGAATTTTGGCGGGGCCATCACCTTCCCAGGTTTGATGACCCAATGGCAAGCCTGCCAGCAAAATCCCGGGGATTGCAACACGCTGGACAATACTCCGGAGCAGGGCTGGCAGCAGCTTTATGATGAGGTGCACGACCCCTATTATTCCGGTTTAATCGTGCAGGAGACCATCCCATGGGTGACCGACATCAAGTGGCGCTAAAAATCCTGGCAGTGCTGATGGCTTTGGTCATTTTTGCTCTGCTGCTGTCATCCGCTGCGGCACGTTTGTCAACGGCGCAAGATGACCAGTTGGCCACCCTGCAGGTACAACGTGCTGCTGCGGTGGATCCCACTGCCCAGGCGCTGCTCGATGTCAAGATCGCTGCCATACAGGCCGGCATTGATCAGCGCAGTGACTTGAATAACGCCCCCACAAAACCGGCTGATCCCTGCTCGGGGCGGCCCACAGCTCTGCCGGCCGGGACGGAATGGGAGCCGCACCAGGGGGGGATCATTTTTGCAGGATCCGGCCCCTTTCATGCCGAGGATGTGCTCGTCAACAACCTCTGGACCGATTGGATCAATGGGTGGTGGACGCAGGTATTTGCCGGAGCCAGCGGTACAGACGCCGACCAGGGACTGGTGGTGGTGTTGGTGGCGGGGCAAAGTGAGAGCCGCCACCTGGCCCCAGCCGGCAGCGGCAGCCTGACCATCACGGCCGCGAATGGTCATCGTCTGACATTGCAAAGTGCCTCCGGTGAAACACTTTATTTTGACGCTGCCGCCCGACAATTTGCCACGAGCCTCAATCAGGCCCTGCCAACACTCATCCCCCTGCCCACATTTACCCCCACACCACCGCTCTGTCCCTGATGCTGATACTGCGGGGGCGGGTGACATTTGCACACTTTCAGAGCATGGTAGAATGGATGCATGACAGAAACCATTGCAGCGGCATTCTATGACCAGGATGTGATCAAGGTGGCCCGCAACCTGCTGGGAATGCGTTTAGTACGCCGCTGCCAGGGACAGCGTCTGAGCGGGATCATTGTGGAAACCGAGGCCTATCGCGGTGAAGACGATCTGGCCTGTCACGCCCATCGCGGCCAGACCAAACGCAATGCCGTAATGTATGGTCCGCCGGGGCATGCGTATATCTATTTCACCTACGGTATGCATTGGTGTCTCAACTGTGTGACCGGGCCGGTGGGCTATCCGGCAGCGGTGCTGGTCCGGGCACTGCTGCCGGAGGAAGGTTTTGAACAGATGGCGACCCACCGCGCCGGTGTCAAACCAGCCTTGTGGTGTGCCGGTCCGGCTCGCCTCACTCGCGCGCTGGCCATCGATGGGGCTCTGAACGGTTGTGATTTGACTGATCCCGGCGGAGATTTATGGATTGAGGTCGGCCAAGGATTGGTTGACGGTGATATTTTGGCAAGCCCCCGCGTTGGCATTAATTATGCTCCCGAACCCTGGCGCTCGATGGCTTGGAATTTCAAGCTCGGTGAGGTGAAGTCATGACACCAATTCCGATCATAGTTTATGGCGCGGGTGGGCACGGCAAGACGCTGGTTGACCTGCTGCGCATCCTGCCGGATTACGACCTGCTCGGTTTTGTGGATGATACCTGCCCGCCGGGGGCCCAGGTGATGGGGCTGCCGGTATTGGGCGGTGCCGAGGCGTTGCCGTGGC
Organism: Anaerolineaceae bacterium; assembly: GCA_035340555.1. GTDB lineage: Bacteria > Chloroflexota > Anaerolineae > Anaerolineales > Anaerolineaceae > JAGOFZ01. The sequence continues at coordinate 19,112 of DAOQTN010000006.1, forward strand.
TGCGCGCCCGCGGCGTGACCCGGGCGGTCAATGGAGTGGGTGGCATTGGGCACGTGGAACTGCGTCTGATGATTTTTGACCGATTGACTGCGGCGGGTTTTACCTGCCCAGCCCTGGTGCATCCCCGCGCCGTGGTGGATTTCAGTGCCCGGCTGGATGAAGGCGTGCAGTTGCTGGCCCTGTCCTATGTCGGTGCAGAGTCATATGTCGGGTTTGGCTCAGTCTTGAACGCCGGGGCCATTGTGACTCATGATTGCAGGCTGGGCCGGGTGGTCAATCTATCTCCGGGGGCGGCGCTGGCAGGAGGGGTGACCCTGGCCGATTATGCCCAGGTGGGCATGAACGCGACCATCAACATGAATATAACCATCGGGACGCGCTCCCGGGTGGGTAACGGCGCCACCATCAAGGCGGATGTGCCGCCTGAAACCATTATTCGCGCGGGGACCATCTGGCCACCGCGTCCGGTAACCTGAGACCAGTATGCCCCCTTCACTGGTTCAATTTTTACTGGGTGTGGTGCTGGCGGCCTTGATCGCTTATGCGGCCCATCGGGTGCGGGCACTGAGTGACAGCGGTGCCATTGCCGCCGGACTGCTCGGCACGGTCTTCTTTGGGCTGGGCGGATTACGCTGGGCTGCACTGCTGTTGACTTTTTTTGTTTCCTCCAGCACACTTTCGAGACTTTTTCGCCAGCGTAAAGTCACCCTGGACGAGAAATTTTCCAAAGGTTCTGAGCGTGATGCCGCCCAGGTGGCGGCCAATGGCGGCGTGGCAGGGTTGTTTGTGCTGCTGCACGTCTTTTTCCCCGAGGCCCTTTGGCCTTGGTGGGGCTGTGCCGGTGCATTGGCTGCGGCCAACGCCGAT
>DAOQTN010000007.1:0-18216 GCA_035340555.1 Anaerolineaceae bacterium
CCTGAAGCAGTCATTGCCGGGCGGCTGACCTACACCAGTCCGGTGGACCAGGGATCAGCCATTCAATCCCAACCTGCCGGCGGGGTGACCTATAATGAATCCATTTCAGACCATACCACTGTTTCTCCGCAGCAGGCTGCTCGCCCGCCCCTGTTGAACTGGCTGTGGCGCTTCCTGAAAAACCTGTTCCAACTGCTGGTGGTGGGTGCCCTGGCAGTCTGGCTGATCCCGACCTGGCTCCAGCGCTCCAGCCTTCAGGCCCAGAAGAAACCCTTCCAATCCGCGCTGGCTGGCCTGCTGGCCATTCCTGCGGTGTACATCGCCGCCTTGGTGGTTGCCGGGCTCATCATCCTGGTTGCCATTATCCTGGGTATTCTGACCCTGGGTGGTGTCAGTAATCTGGTGACCGGGGTTGGCTTCTCCCTGCTGGTGATCGGGGTGACCGCCTTCTCCTTCCTGGTTTCCCTGGGCAGCAAGATCGTTGTCGCCTTCCTCTTGGGGCGCTTGTTGATGGAGCGGGCTTTCCCGAATATGGCGCACCGCCAGTGGTGGGCCATGGGGTTGGGCGTCCTGATCTATGCCCTGATTGCTTCAATACCGATTCTGGGCGGAATCATCGCCGTGCTGGTGACCCTGGTCGGGGTTGGCTCGGTCTGGTTCCTGTACCGCTCCCTGGTTGAAGGGGATCAGGATGAGACTCTGGCCGCCTGATTCATCAATCTGACACGTAGAAACACTGACACATAGAAACACTGATGCATGGAAACATCCGGGGTGAACCTGTCATCCCGGATGTTTTTTAATTTCCTGAAAGGATCTGGCTAGAGGGGTAGGGCAAACAATGGCACCAGCATTTCCTGTTCCGTCAGCCCGCCGTGGCGGCCGACCAATGGATTATCCTTGTTGGCCCACCACCAATAGGCGTGGTCTTGCGGCACAACCACCCGGTCTCCCATCCGCTGGGGGGTCAGGCTGTAGATCTGGTCCCCCATCAGTCCGGATTTCAGGATTTCCCCGGTCTCAAAAACCCGGAACAGTCCCGGCCAGGTCTGCTGGATATAGGCCTCCGCCTGGGCCTCCATGCCGGAACGTAAGAAGAGGTAAGGCAGCCGGTTTTCACCGGTGGGCCCCATGGTCAGGCAGGCGTTGAAGCGGGGGTGATTACGGAGATCAAACTCATCCTGACGCGGGGTGTGGATCTGGCCATGATCGGCCGTCATCAGCATCAGGGTGTCGCCGGGGGAGGTCATTTGCCGCTGCTGGACAAAACTGCGCAGGGTGAAGGCAAATGTTGCAAACTCCAGCGCCGGGCGGATGTCGTCCGGATTGTAGCGATGGGACAGTTCGTCGATATCCCCCCAGTAAACGTAACTGTACGTTGGTTGATCAGCATGGGCGTCCAGCCAGTCCGACAAGGTGACCCACAGGTCGTTAAGGGTTTTATAGGCCACCAGTTCCGCATCCCGGTGCAGCATTTGCGATAACCCCGAATGGGCAATGTTCTGGTGGGTGAAGGCGGATACCTGGATACCTTGGGAACCCAGATGTCCACCCAGGGTGGGTACAGGCAGGAAAGTCAGGGGATCAAAACCGCTGCGGCGCAGCCCGCCCACGTCCCCGGCGGATGTCATGGCACAGTGCAAAATCATATTGCTGGTCATGCCGTATTCTTTGAGCCATAATTCATAACCCAGAATGCCGTGTTCGGCCGGGGCGGCCCCCGTCCAGAGAGTGGTCAGGGCGGTGGCGGTTGTGCTGGGGGTAACCGAGGTGAGCGGCAGGAGGGTGGCTTCAGACAACCAATTCTGCCAGGGGGCGGTATTCAAAAAGCGTTGGAAATACTGCAGTCCCAAGCCGTCCACGAGCAGTAAAATGACATGGCGGTACCCAGTCCCCAGTTGGGCCATCCATTCAGGGGCCAGGGGGGGCGCTCCCAGCGGGGAGACCCCCAGCAGCTTACAGACGGTTGCCGGCAAATTGACCAGTGAATGTCCGTGATAGGCCGGATACACGGCGGTCGGGCTGGCTTCCAGCCCATTTAACCGTCGGGCTTTTAGCTGAGGCAGGAGTTCTGAAGTCAGATCAGGCATTGATAATCTCCAATGTGGATGAAAGGATGGGGGCGGCGCTCACCCCAACAGGGCGGTGACATATTGGCTGACCATGGTCTCCAATCCGAAGGCCGCCTCTGCCCGGGCGCGGGCTGCCTGGCGAAAACGAGCTTCATCTTGCAGGATGGTTTCCGCGGCCATGACCAGGTAATCAATCACCGGTGGCTCCAGATTCCAATAGTTGGTGCCATAGTTGGCCACCCGGCCGGCATCATTGGACAGGAGTTCCGGCAGTGAACCGGTGGCGTAGGCCACCACCGGCAGTCCACAGGCCAGGGCTTCAATGACCGAGTTCGGACAGGCGGCATTCAAGTCTGCCGAGAACAAAAGGTGGGCTGAGCGGTCCAGCACGGGAATTTCAGCGCGCGGCACCACCCCCGCCCAGGTCAACCGGACCGCGGCGCGCGACTGTGCCCATTCCTTCAGTTCGGGATCCACATCACCGGCAACCATCAATTCGAGTTGGATCTTTAATCGGGGCGCCAGCATCCGAACCAGTTCCAGGGCAGTTTCCAATCCCATCTCATAGCCCCCGCGCAAATGTCCCTCCACAACCAACAGCCGTAGTGAATCCTGGGGGCGGTGATGCTCGCCGGTGGGGGTGAAGATCTTCAAATCCACACCGTTGAAGATGACCTGGCCGCGGGCGTTGACCTGGCCATGAACGGTTTGCCACCAGGTGCGGGCAAACTGACTTTGATAGATGATTTCATCAGCCAGATGCCTGCGGATGGTGGCCAGCAGCCAATTGCCCCATTCGGAGCGCAGGTAGTGGACCAGGCCGGTGTTTTTCTTGCGGTGGATCCAGTTCATGCCGTTAAGGCGCTGAACAATTCTGATTCCCCTGCGTTTTGCCTTGAAGAGCAGATCCAGGTGCCGGGTGCCGCCAATCACCAGGATGGCTTTGCAGGAGGGGTCATCCGGGTTGTGATGGACCGGAATACTCCTCTCATGCAAACCGGCAATCAAGCGCGATTGAAAGGAAGCCGGCCCGCCCAAACCGGTGGTGTTGGGGAGAATGCAGATGCTATCAGTCATGGTAATTTAGCAATGCTTGCGTGATTTTTTCGGCGGCATGGCCGTCGCCAAATGGATTGGCGGCATGGGCCATTGCCTGGTAGGCGGCCGGGTCATCCAGCAGCCGCCGGGCTTCTGCCACAATCTGCCCGGGTTCGGTGCCAACCAGCTTCAGCACCCCGGCTTCAACCCCCTCCGGGCGTTCGGTCACCTGCCGCATCACCAGGGTCGGGATGCCCAGTCCGGTGGCCTCTTCCTGGATGCCGCCGGAATCGGTCAGCACCAGGGATGCCTGGCGCATCAGATGAACCATGGGCAGGTAATCCGCCGGGGGGAGCAGGGTTACATTCGGTATCTCCCCCAACAACCGGTGGGCGGGTTCCTGAACATTGGGGTTCAAGTGCACCGGCCAGATGATGTGTAGTTGGTGGGACTGGCTCTCCGCCAGTGTCCGAATGGCCGTGCAGATGTTCTCCAACGGAGCGCCAAAATTTTCGCGCCGATGGGCTGTGACCAGCACCAGCCTTTTTTCCCCGGCGCCGATGTCATGAGCGGCCAGTAATTGATGAATTTCCGGTGGCACGGGCCGCTGGACAATCAGGTGCAGGGCATCAATGGCCGGGTTGCCGGTGACAATAATTCGGTCATCCGGGACGCCCTCGTGCAGAAGGTTTTTCCGGCTGTGTTCGGTGGGCGCAAAATGCAAGTCTGCGGCCACGCCCGCCACTTTCCGGTTGATCTCTTCCGGGAAGGGCTGCCATTTATCTCCGGTACGCAGACCCGCCTCAACATGCCCCATTTTGATGCGGTTGTAATAACACAACAGTGCAGCTGCCAGGACGGTGGTGGTATCCCCCTGAATGAGCACCCAGTCCGGTTGGATGTCCTTCAATACCGGGTCCAATTGATTTAGGATCTCGGCGGTCAATTCAGACAGACCCTGATTGGGCCGCATCAAATTCAGGTCGACGTCCGGGGTGATCGCAAAGAGGTTCAAAACCTGATCCAGCATCTGACGATGTTGGGCGGTCACACACACCCGCGCATCAATCCCCGGGGTCTTCGCCAACTTGAGCACCACCGGTGCCATTTTGACCGCTTCCGGTCGGGTGCCAAATATACTCAGTACTCGCAGCTTGCCCATTAATAACTGCAGGAGCGAACTGCCACCCCAAGGGGGCGGCGGAAGCCTGCATCCTCCTTTCTGAGTTCCGCGGGTGGGGGGATACTCCAGCTTGGGCGGTGGCCGTGGGGCGTCTCCTGGAATGGGCGCGGCAGGCCTGACCTGGTCCGGAGGGTTAATCCTTCCGTGTTTCTGGTGATGATCATTAAACCCTTTGCCCGACGCCCAGCCGGTGGAGTTCAAAACCGGCGGCTGACCAGGCGGCACCCGGCCAGCCGTTGACCATGTCAACGGCAATCCGGGCCGGGCTGAGTTGCCGCAGGGCGACTGGGTCCAGGGCGCGTAGTTGAGCGTGTCCTACAAGCATCATTAATATCTCAGCTTGGGAAATCGCCTCGACGAGGCTCTGACAGGTTTGCAGACCCGGCAGCTTGGCGTCCGGCTTGAAGGGATCAAAGCACAGCACCTCGGCCCCATTTTGCTGCAGCAACTGGGCGATTTCGATCGCCGGACTTTCGCGCAGATCATCGACATCCGGTTTAAATGCCAGACCCAAAGCCGCTACTTTTCGCCCCTCAAGGGAACCTAAAATACGGCCCAGCCAGTCGATCACAAAGTGGGGTTGAGTATCGTTCACCTGGCGGGCAGTGCGAATCAGGGGGGTGATGTCAGGGGCGGCATCCACAAAAAACCAGGGATCAACACTGATGCAGTGCCCCCCCACGCCGGGACCGGGGTTCAGGATTTTCACCCGGGGGTGGCGGTTGGCCAGGCTGATGGCTTCCCAGACATCCACGCCAAACCGATCCGCCAGTCGGGCGAACTCATTGGCAATGGCGATGTTGACATCGCGGGTCGTGTTTTCCATCAATTTAACCATTTCGGCCGTGGTGGCATCGGTCAGCAGGATTTCCCCACGCACGAAGGTCCGGTACAGGTCCCGCCCGGCTTCAGCCGAAGCCGGATCCAGGCCGCCGATGATGCGGGTGTTCTCAACCAATTCGCGCAGGATCTGGCCGGGCAGCACCCGCTCCGGGGTGTAGGCAAGCAGAAAATCCTGCCCGGCTGTAAGTCCCGAGCGTTCCAGAATGGGACGCAGGAGATCCAATGTCGTGCGGGGTGGGGAGGTGGACTCCAGGACAACCAAATTGCCGCGCCGCAGTTGCGGCAGAATCATTTCCGCTGCGGAAACAACATACCGCATGTCGGCCGATTTGTCTGCGTGAAAGGGGGTGGGCACGGCGATGATGAAGGCATCTGCCGGTTCCACCTGGCTCCGGATGACTAAATTTCCGCTTTGCATGGCCGCCTGGACGACGTCACGCAGTCCGGGTTCATAAATATGTAGTTCTCCGTTTTGGAGACTGGCAATGATTTGGGGATTGACATCCACCCCAACCACCCGCAGTCCATTGGTCGCAAATGTACTGGCTGTGGGCAGGCCGATGTAACCCAGCCCCAGCACACAAACGCTCTCGAATACCACGAAAGACTCCTTTTTTGATCGCCGCGTCATAATGGTGGCGTGAATGAGGTCACCTGAGCAGATAATTATCCCATAACTAAACCAGTTTGCAAGGTTTGCAGACCGCATTTTGGCATTATCTCCGGGGCAGCTCCAAGCTCTGCCGCAAGCCCCGAATATTGATCCGACAGATTCGATAGACCCTATAGACCCTATAGACCCGATAGATCCGACAGATAGGATGAAGACAACGGAACGGAGAGAAGCGAGAGAAGGTAGAGATCGGGAACTTTTAGGGACGATTTGTCGTTATAATCATGAATGTATCGTTGTGAGAAGGAGATTCGACCATGAAAAAGTTTATGCTTCACATTTTGATCATTTTGGGGCTGCTTTTCGGCCTGTCAGCCTGTAATTTCCCCATACAGAGCAATTCGACGGATAATTCTGCGGCGGAAACGGCCGTTGTTCAAACCGTGGCCGCCCATCTCACCCAATCGGCATTTTCCACTGCCCTGGCCCAATTGACGCCGGTTGCCCAGAACACACCCACCTTGACAGTGGTCACGACAATGCCCACGGCAATTGCCACGGTGGTACTACCCACCATCCTTCCCACTATGCCAGCGGTGATCCCTACAGCGACTGCCTACGTTCAACCCACGCTGACGCCTGGGCCCACTCAGACACCAACCCCGTTGCGACCGGGCGGCACCTTTGATGCCCCGTTCCTGACCACCCCCCCCGCCATAGACGGCGTCTGGGATGAATGGAAAAATAATGCCTATCCGGCCAAGTACGTTGTTTACGGCGGTGGCAACCGCACCGATGAAAATGACCTCGAGGGGTCATTCCGGGTTGGTTGGGATAATCAGAATCTTTATATCGCGGTCAAAATGCTGGACGACAAGTATGTCCAGAATGCCAGCGGAGTTGATTTGTACCAGGGTGACAGCATTGAGATTTTGCTGGATACCAATTTGATGGGTGATTTGAACAGCACCCAGCTCAGCGCGGATGATTTTCAACTGGGCATTTCGTTCGGCCGGCCGGATGTCAACGGCACCCGGGAGGCGTATCTCTGGTATCCCGGCAGCCTGGCTGGTTCAAAATCCGGAGTGGTGATTGTCTCGGTGCGCGGCAACGGCGTCACCCGGATGGAAGCTGCCATCCCCTGGTCGGTACTGGGGGTCAGCCCTTCCCGCGGGATGACCCTGGGCTTTGCACTGTCATTCTCGGATAATGACAAGGAATCCGAAAATGTTCAACAGAGCATGGTCTCCAGTGCCAAAAACCGATCCCTGCTGGATCCCACCACCTGGGGCCTGCTGAATCTGAAATAACGATATTCGAATTCATCCGGGCGGAGGCGAAAATCACCTCCGCCCGGGTCGGGATCAGCGGTCGTTTTAGTGGATTTTTTCGTAAGCTGGCCGGGTGGCGTAAATCCAACGGCGGATCAGGTCAACCCGGAAACGGTACAGATTGCTGCGGGGGCCGGAACGCAGTAGGATGTCCCGGGCCTCCAGCCTGGCGGCGGCGTCACTCAGCTCAACGATTTCGGTGGCCCGCCCGCGCGTTTCCAACGTCGCGGCGATGTCCTCCAGGGTGGCATTATCCGCAGTTTCCAGTTGTTCCGCCAATGCCACCAATAACAGACGCTGCGGGGTGCTGGACTCCGCCCAGATGTACTTGAAATGGGCCTCACCCCGTTCAATGATCCGATCCAGGACGGCATCCACGCAGGTTGTTGTGATATAGCTGCGCTGGGTATCATTGTGATAGGCCACCAGTTCGTGACAGATCACCTGGGTGAAATATGGGTGACCGCTGGCCACTTGGAAGATGCGATCCAGGGCCAGGGGGTCATAGGTCATGCCGTAACGCGCCACAGGCTGGGTCACCAGTTGCACCACGTCATCAAAATCCAGGAAAGTGATGCGTTTATAGGCGGCAATATTAAACAGGATGGACCAATATTCGGAAGCCAGTTCCTCCAGCTTGTGGGTCCCGGCAAAAATGAAGTCCAGCCGCCGTTCATGCTGCATCAAATTACGAAGGTAGGGGAAGATGTCCGCGCTTAATTTGCCATCCTCAACCCGTTTTTGCAGTTCCTCAAATTCGTCAAACATCAACAGTAAATTTTTCTCGCCCAAGGCGTCGTAGACCCCCCGCAGGAACCGGCTGCGGAAAAAGAACTCCGGTGAATCCTCAAACTCGCTCCGCTCTGGCAGGGGGGCGTTGATGCCGTGATTTTCCAGCGTGTAGACAATGTCATCGGCAATCGAATACAGGAAGTCCGCTTCTCCGCGGGCGGCCTTGCCCTGCATGTCAATCAGCACGCAGATATGGCTGTCTTTCAAAACATCATTCAGATGATAGAGCACCGAACTCTTGCCGGTGCGGCGCTGACCATGCAGGACAATGACGTTGTTTTGATAGGTGCCAAAGAGATTTTCACGCACGAATTCAAAGATGTCATCGCGCCCGACGAACATTTCGCCGGTCTGCAGCGGGGTGCCGGTAACGTAGGGAATGGGGAAGATGCGCTGGAAGGGCCCTTCCACCCCCATGAATTCGATCTGGTCGCCAAAGTCCAGCACCCGATCCTTGTTGAGGGCGTCGTCGTAGACAATCCGCCAGCTGACCCGCAGCGGCTCATTTTTGAGCGGCCGGATGGTCAGTGAAAACTCACGGCTTTCCTGGGGGGTTAAAATGGCCACTGTTTGCTGGGCCCCCTCCGCAACCGTATAGAACTCCGGTGCATCATCGACCTGCAGCCGGATGTTTTCAGCGACATTCAACCCTTCGTTTTTCAACACAATGGTCAAGGTCTGGTGTTGTGCCGTGGTCATGGTGCGCGTTTTTAATTCAGCTGTCAAATCGGCACAGCCTTGAATGTCGCGCACGCCCGCCAAGGCCAGAGCGGTGGTTTGTTCCAGGAAGCTATGGAAGGCGGTCAGTTCAGGGTAGAGGCTGGCGCAGCAATCCTGCTTGCGCGTGGCCTCCAGGAAGATGCGGCCTTGACGCATGGTTTCCAGGGTGTTGTTCAGAAAGATGATCTTGGCACTGAGATCATCAACCCGTTCGATTTTTTTGACTTCGCTGATGATCTGGGAGATGAATTCACCCGCTTTGGCCAGTGGCTGTGGCAGGGAGGTGGTCTGATCCTCAGGCATCGTTTGAATGGCTGCCAGTTGGGCGATGGTCCTGGCTTTCAGGCCGCGAGCCATGATCCGGTGCAACGCCGCAATTTCAGATTGCTGCTTCCATCCGGCCTGACTGTCGAGAATTTCGGCCGAAACATCCAGCGCGTCCGCGGCCCGCGTCGGGCTAGTGGCAACGGTGTAGAAGGCCCCCACCAGTCTGGCTTTGACCGGATCGCGGCGCAATCCAAAATAGAGGTGTTCCAGTACCGGCAGCGCTGCCGGGCTGCTTTGGAACAGTTTGTACATGCGGGGCAGGAATAGGTCGGGATGCTGTTCCAGGTCCCGGCGCACCTTATAGGCTCGATCAGCGGGGCGCAGATTGACCGCCATGAAGATCAGGGAGAACACCAACCCCTGCAGCGCCCCCAGCGCAGTCCCGACCAGGGTAATGGCAAAGGTGGTTGGCAAGGGGACCAGGTATACCATCAGGGTCCGGATGGGGGCGGTCGCCAGAGCACTCATCAACTCGGGCACCAGCCAGCTGGTGTGGGAATCGAGTTGAATGGTGATGAGATTTGAGTAGAAGAACTGGTTGGATATGACCAGCGTAAACCGGGTCTGATCTGCCAGTGCAATGCCAAAAATCAGGCCGGATACGGCTCCCGCCAACGCCGCGGCCACCACACGGGGCCCCAACCGGCCCGGTGGATTTTTGGGAAAGAATGCTGCCAGCCCCCCGGCCACCATGCCGAGAATGAAAACCATTGGGACCAGGAGGTTGGCTAGCAGAGTATCCATCAGTTTCCCAATTGGAGTCCCAGCGAGCGCTTTTTGGGTCACGTCCATCAGCCAGAGTTCTTCTGAGGTTACCCCGGATGTGTTGGCGATGGCGTAGATGCTGGCCAGCATCATCAGGGCGCCCAGGGCCAGGCCCGTCAAGGCACCGGACACCAAGGCTTCCTGGGATTCGGCAAACCAAGTGCCGTGTCCGCGCAATGTACTGGGCAGATCCAATAATGTGGCCGGTCTTTGGGGGGCTTCCCGGGTTCGCCGCAGGAAGCCAATCAAGCCGCCCTCCACTGCACCAACCAGGCCAAAAAATGCCAATATGATCAACATCCTGCCCGGGGCCACCACGATCACATCCCGGGCAAAATTCACCACCATGTGCTCCGGGTACTGGGCGGCCATCACACTCAGGCGATGGCCGAAAAGATCCTTGCCGGCAACAATGGCACTGGTCGGGGCAATCAGCAGGAAATAGAGGGTCAACCCGGCCACGGCGCCGCCGACGAGGCCAAATTTGGCGCCCTGCTTTATCCCGCGGGCCCCGCTGCGCAGGGTGGGGATGCTGCCCACCAGCAGCAGGAGCATCATGAACATGCCGGTACTGAGCAATAAAATGATTTGAGAGACCGGGACATCCAGGACCCCGATTTTCAAATTACCAAACTGGCGCTGCAGATGATTACCAATTTCAATCACCACCCGCCCGACAAACAGATAAAACACTGGATAAAGGCCGGTCAGGGTCAGCAGAAGCCCAACCCAGATGCCGCTGATCATGCTTCGCCGGGTCATGAAAGCACCCCCTCCAAGGCATTACTGAAATCTGACGCGGTGGCATAGCGTTCCGCTGGCGTTTTGGCCAGGGCCCGTCCCAGGACAAGATCCACGCCAATGGGCAGCTTGGGTAGAATGGTATGGGGTTTGGGCGGCAGGTCGTTCATGTGCTTGAGCAGCACAGCCAGCGGGGTGTCCGCGTAAAAGGGGAGCTGGCCCACCAGCATTTCGTAAACCACGACCGCCAAGGCATAGATATCCGATGAACTGGTGACGTCTTCGCCTCGCGCCTGCTCCGGGGACATGTAATCCGGCGTGCCCATGGTCATTCCGGTGGCTGTAAATTTCAGCCCTTCCACCATTTTAACCACGCCAAAATCGGTCAACACTGCGTATTCATTTGGGCTAAACTGGGTGGTCGGGCCCGGCATCACGGTGGCCTGTTCAAAATCAGCTGTTCGCAGCAGGATATTGGCCGGTTTAACGTCCCGGTGCACCAATCCATTCGTGTGGGCGTGATCCAGGGCGGAAGCAATTTGCTTGGCGATGGCGATCACCTCACGATGGCTGGGCTGTTGCCCCTGACTGTGTAGCGATCGGATGCGTTCCTTCAGGGTCGGGCCTGGGACGTATTCCATGACCATGAAGGTTAAATTGTCGGCGCTGCCGAAATCAAACACCTGCACAATATTGGGATGGCGCAGCTTGGCAACGGCAGCCGCCTCACGCTGGAAGCGTTCAAAAAATTCCGCATCAGCGGCAAATCGAGGGGATAATATCTTGATGGCGACATAGCGGTCCAATTTGGACTGGTAACCTTTGAATACTTCCGCCATGCCACCCTGGCCAATGGGGGATACAATCCGATAATTTCCCAGGGTCCGCCCAATCAAGTCGCTGCCGCTGGTGGGCGCGGTGGCGGTGGATTGAAATGTTCCCCCTTCGGCCCGCTGCCGTTGTAGAAATTCGGCAAAGGTCTGGCAGAAGGGCACCGGTTTGTTGTCGCGTTCCTCCACCAGGCTTTTAATTCGCAGGATGCGCAGCACCGGCTCGGGGGCATCTTCCAGATGGATGAGCGCCATCTGTTGGGTGGAGGAGAGCTGCGACCATAAATATCGGTAATGATCCTCGGCTTCAGCCAGGTAACGCTTGCGAATTTGCGCATAGCCTTCGTTGGTACGGGGGGTGCCGCGGCCCGGGGTTTCAATCAGATGGAACCCGGCGATTTGCAGGAAGAAGGGATGTCCACCGGCCAGGTCCCGGGCAAAGGCAATTTCCTCCTGACAGAAGGGGACCTCCCCGTCTTTACCAGAGAGTTCGGCCAGCAGGGCGTTGGCATCAGGATCCTCAAGGGCGCCCAACGGCAGTTCTGAAAATATATTGAAGAAAGGCGAAGAGAGCGTATCTGTATGTTCGTAAGTCAATTCATACAGACTGCGTTTCGAAGCGGTGATATATACCAGGCCCAATTCACCGGCGAGGCTGCGCAGTTCACCATAAAAATCCGGTTCAAACTCTGGATTGCGGGCCAGGGATTCAAATTCATCCAGGCACAAGACAAGGTCAAATCCCCCGTCGCGAATCCGGCGCAGCAGCCGGCGCACCGCCATGAAGCGAACGTCGCTGCTGTTGACCAATTTTTGGGTTGCCTCGGCAAGGTCTCCGCTGGGGAGCCGGTCCCCGATGGCCTCTAAAATCTCCAGCCAGAAATCCTCAACCTTGGCCGAGGCCATTCCCTCAAGGTCAAAATACAGGAGAAGCTGGCGTTCGGGATCCAGACCATAACTCCGCATAATGGCGGGATTACAAATGTGCGTCAGCAGGGAGGACTTGCCCATTTTCCGTTCGCCCACCAGGGAGCGGCACTGCCGGGTGACCACGGCGCTGTACAGGGTTTCGACCTCGGATTTTCGGCCGATAAAACAGTTGGGATCGGTGATGCGCTGGCGATTATAAAATGGGTTGCGTTTCATGTACCTAGACCTTGGGTAGGATGCGGAACGTTCCTATTATATACGCAAAACCGATCCACTGGTTTTGCACTTTGGTAAGCTTTTGTAAACTTCGGGAAACTTTTTTGACAAGTTTTAGGCCGGTTTTCAATGGGCTTTCAGTGGGGTTCCAGCGGGCTTTCAATGGGCTTTCAGTGGGGTTCCAGCGGGCTTTCAACGGGCTTTCAGTGGGGTTCCAGCGGGTTTCAACGGGCTTTCAGTGGGGTTCCAGCGGGTTTCAACGGACTTTCAACGGACTTCAAACAGGCATCAAACAATCCCCAACATGCTTTTGAATCGATAGCATTACGGGGTAAAATAGGGAACCGCAGGATGTTTCAGATCACGCCAATACCGATGCAAGAGCGGTCATTTTTGTTTGAAATAATGGTAATCCATGAACCTCACCAGCGATTCATCCATCCATACACCGTCCCCTGAGGGTGAGATCCAGCTGACGGCCCCGACCCACACCGGCAGTTCCAAATTGCGGGGCTTCCTCCGGGTGGCGCGTTATCTCCTGGGGCGCGCCCTGTTAATCCTGACCACCATATTTGTGGGCATATTCATCACGATTGTGATCATCAACCGGCCGGCGCAGGTGGGCTTCCGCAGAATGCCTCCCCAGCTGGATGCATATCTCAACAACCATATTCAGCAATATCTGCGGACCTACCGTGCCCAGACGCCGGGCTACCAGAGTCTTTCAGAGGCTGAACAGGCGGAAATCATGGCCCGCCTGCAGGCTGAAATGGCGGAAGACCTGGGGCTTAATCTCCCCTACCTGCCCCGCCATTTGTTATGGACGGCCAAAGCACTCCGACTGGACTGGGGTCGTCTCCAGGTTGTGTATGCCCGACCGCTGACGACATCCTCCCGGGTTCCCCAGGCCCAGGATTTGAACGGCATTATTTTGCAGTATCTTCCCAATACACTGCTGCTGGTGGTCACGTCAAACCTGTTAATTTTCCTGCTGGGCCTGCCACTGGCCTTGCATCTCACCAATCGATACGGTTCCTGGCTGGACCGGGCGCTTTCTATCATCGCGCCGATTTCATCCATTCCCAGCTGGGTTGTGGGGATTCTGCTGATTGCCATTTTTTCAGTTGAACTGCAGCTGCTGCCACCGGCCGGCATGCTGGACCCGCTGCCTCCGGATCATTGGACTGGCTACATCCCGATTGTTCTGAAACACATGATTTTACCGGTGAGCGCCATTGTCATCAGTATGTTCTTTCAGCTGGTATATACCTGGCGCACCTTCTTTGTGATCTTTTCTGAAGAGGATTACGTCACCCTGGGCAAGGCGATTGGCTTCACGCCGCGAAACCTGCAGCGCAAATATATATTGAAACCGGCCTTGTCCTATGTGATTACCAGTTTTTCGCTGATGCTGGTCTCCTTCTGGCAGATGACCATGGCTCTGGAGACCATTTTCAGGTGGCCCGGAATTGGGCTGCTGTATATTGATGTGGCATTGCCCAATTTCTGGGGCGAAACCATGTATCCGGGTGAACTGCTGATTGCGGTTTCATTGGTGGTGATGTTTGCCTATTTGCTGGGTTCGGTTGTTTTTCTGCTGGATATTGTCTACGTGATCATTGATCCCCGAATTCGTCTGGGACAGTCCGAAACCAGTCTGCGCCTGCGCCCGCTGCACCGACGGGGAGGCTTTTCCGGATTTCAACTGCCCCGGGTGGTTCCTTTCTGGCGCAGGGAGGCCCCGGCACGGGGGCGAGTGCGGTCCGGCCAGGGGATGAACGGGCCCGGATGGAAGACCCGGATCCGGCTTGGTTTTCACGCCACCTCCGTCTGGTTGAGGCGTGCCGCGCGGGAAGTCCGGCGTTACCCCACTGCGCTGATCGGTTTCTCAATTATTTCCCTGATGATCATGGGCTCGATTTATGCCATGATTACCCTGCCGCATGAGAAAATTGGCCGCGAGTGGGGGCGAACCATCTTGAGCGGGCAGGCGATGGTTCCCAAGCTGGCCCAGCCGGTTTGGTTTAATGCTTTCCGGTCCCGGGAATATCTGTCCACCCTGATTTTGGACAGCGCCCAGGGACAGGCCGGGCGGGTCAGGCAGACCCTGTCGGATGAGATGTGGCAGATCTCCCTGACCTATAAATTTGATTATTCCTACGCAGATTTTCCCTCTGAAGTATTCCTCTATCTGGACAGCAGTTATCAGGAAAAAACCCCTTTTGTTTCGATGGTGTGGATCACCCCCGATGGCCGGGAGATTAATTTGCAGGGCATTTCCGTGACACCGGGAACAACCTACGACTTTAGCACCTATCTGCGCCACCGGCGGGCTGTTTTGCAAAATGAACACTGGCAGAAGTGGTTTGTTTTTGGGGAAATTTTCCCAACCCCGCCCTTCTATATCCTTTTTGCGGATCCCCAGACGGATCAGCCCGAACTCGTCCGGGGGGAGTATACCCTGCGCATTGATGGTCTGGCTTTTGAGCCGGACAGCGACATCCAGGCCAAGCTGGTCCTGCTGGGTCAGGTGTACGGCTCAGCCGGCACGGACCTTTACCGGCGTGACCTGTTGGTGCCCCTGTTGTGGGGGATGCCCTATGCCCTGGGTTTTGGCCTGGTGGGGTCTCTGGCAACCACCCTGCTTTCCATGCTGCTGGCGGCTGCCGGGGTCTGGTTTGGCGGGTGGGTGGACAGCCTGATCCAGCGGGTGACCGAGGCCAACATGGTGCTGCCTATTCTGGCCATTTCCGTCCTGGCTTATGCATTTTTGGGCTTTGAGTTGTGGGTGATTCTGGTGGTTGTCGTGCTGTTGAATGTCTTTGGCATGCCCACGAAGAATTTCCGGGCTGCGTTTTTGCAAATCAAAGATGCCGTCTATATTGAGGCGGCCCAGACTTATGGCGCCAGCAGCTGGCGGATCATCTCCAAATATCTGGTGCCGCACATTATTCCAGTGATGATCCCCCAGATGGTGGTCCTGATCCCGGGCTTTGTCTTTTTGGAGGCCACCTTGGGATTGTTCAACATCAACTCAATATATCCCACCTGGGGGACGGTCATTTTCCAGGCCCTGACTCATGGTGCCTTGTACAATTCCCGTTTCTGGGTACTGGAACCCATGGCACTGCTGCTGCTTACCAGTCTGGCGTTCTCCATGTTGGGGATTGCCCTGGAGCGGATTCTCAATCCCCGCCTGGTTGATGATTAAATAGAAAACGCCAAATTCGATGATGAGAATCACTTGCCCTCCAAATGGATAATTGATACAATTTAGACATCTTTACCTTACTATCCGATTAAAGCCCCATGAAAAAAAACCTGCCCCTGCTGATTGCTGGTGTCGCCGCCATTGCAGTACTGGCCGTCTTCATGTATTCGACGGAGTTCACCACCTATCTTGGGAATGATCCCACCACCTGCAACAACTGCCATGTGATGGATGCGGTTTATGAAGGATGGTATCATGCCGGGCACCAGCAGGCCGCCACCTGTAACGACTGCCACACCCCCCATGAATTCATTCCCAAATACTGGGTAAAGGCAAAGTCGGGGTTTAATCATGTCACCCACTTCACCCTGGGCAATATCCCGGAACCGCTGCGGGCTAAAGCGGAAACAGACCGGATCATCCAGGAAAACTGCATCCGCTGTCACGCAGAGACCGTCTCCATGGTCTCCATTGGCCGGGAGGACAGCGATCGTTACTGCTTCGACTGTCACCGCACCGTGGCACATGGTGAACGGGGCATTTCCATTTTGCCATATCAAGATAAGGGCATCTATGCCCCATCTGTATTTTTGGAGGAGAAGTAGCCGTGAAGAAGAAACCCAATCCCGCCCCAGTGAAAAATCAAAAACTAACCCTGATTGCGATGTCCGTCCTGATCGTTTTACTGGCCGGCGTCTTGATCGGTGTTCTGGTTTTCATGAAAAACCAACCGATCGAAACCCGGGGCGTTCCCACCATTGTCGCCGTGGCTCCCTTGGAGCCAGACAGTTCCCAATGGGGCATTAACTATCCGAATCAGTATACAACCCTGCTTCAGACGGAATTTAACAATACCCGCACCACCTACGGCGGTTCCGAACCCTTCTCCAAACTGGAAGAGGATCCCCGGCTGCTCCAACTGTTTGCCGGATATTCCTTTAGCAAGGAATATAACGAGGAGCGGGGACATTGGAACGCCTTGACCGATGTGCGGGCCACCGACCGGCTTTCTGACAAGACTCCGGGAACCTGCTATTCCTGCAAATCCTCCAACAATCCCCAGCTCTGGGCTGAAATGGGCATGCAGGCCTATGATGAAATGCCATTTGCCCAGCTTGGTGAGCAGATCACAGAGCCGATCGGCTGTGCCAACTGCCATGAAGCCGGGACCATGCGCTTGGTGGTGACCAATCCTGCTCTGGAGACCGCCCTGGTTGCCCAAGGCTTGGACTGGCAGACCTTCACCCGCCAGGAGATGCGCACCATAGTTTGTGCCAACTGCCACGTTGAGTATTACTTTGACGGTCCCTCCAATTTACTGACCTTTCCCTGGACCAACGGCACGACTATTGAAGACATCGAAGCCTACTATGCCGAGGATGGTCATGTTGACTGGACCCACCCGGTCAGTGGCACTGAAATGATCAAAATGCAGCACCCGGATTACGAGCTGTTTTCCGCCGGCAGCACTCATTACGAAGCCGGGGTTGCCTGTGCCGACTGCCATATGCCCTACACCCGGGATGGTGCGGTAAAATTCTCCACCCACGATGTGCACAGCCCGCTTTTCAATCCAGCCTCGACCTGCGGCACTTGCCATACGGATGTGGATTATGTGGTGGGACGCGTTGAAGAAATTCAGAACCAGGTTCATCAAACCATGATTGCTGCGGAAGATGCGATTGTTGCGGCCATCAATACGATTTCAGCCGCCGCGGCCACCGATGGTGTGGATGCTGAAAAACTGGCTGAAGCCCGGCAGTTGCACCGGCTGGCACAGCTGCGATGGGATTTCATCGCCGCGGAAAACAGCATGGGCTTCCATAATCCTGAGGAGACCTTGCGCATCCTGGCAACCTCCATAGATTATGCCCGCCAGGCGCAAATCCTTGCCATGGAGGCCATGGGCAAGTGAACCCTTTGCCGGCATCTCTGCGCTGATCAAGAATAACCGCCCCGTCCGGGGCGGTTTTATAATCATTCAGGGTCAGAATCCCAAATCGGGGTTTTAATTCCGGGCGGCTTTGGGGCGTTTTTGCCGACTGGGGCTTTTCGGGCCGGTTTTTGTGCTCAGGGGGCGCTCCGGTCGGATACGGCTGGACGCCTGGCCGGTTTCATAGGGTCCGGCCAATGGCAAAGCCGGCCTTAACCGCTTCAAACACCCGGCCAATCTGAAAGGCATCCCCGATGAAATGGATCTCCGGCGCTGCGCCGGCGCGCAGACAATCGTCATAAAGTGATGCGTTGCGGCGCAACCCGGCAGCCAGCACCACCAGATCGGCATCCAGGGTTTCGGTTTGCCAGAGCTCGCGGATGGGACGGGCCAGGGGATTGGGGATGTTGTCCGGCAGCAGTGGTGTCCAGGTGTTGTACGGGTTGGGCACGGTGGGGGAGAGATTGCGCTCCACCGTCACCCGGCCGGCACCAATGGATTTGACCCGCGTGTGGATCCAGATGGTCACTCCCAGCTGTTCCATTTCGTGGACAAGATGCCCTCGATTAGCAGTACAGACCCCCTTCATTAAAAAGGGCAAGATTTCGATGATGGTGACCTGCTTGCCGCCGACCAGGGTCAGGTCGACCGTCACCAGATAGTAGCCGGCG